>CAYTNC010000358.1:0-2577 GCA_964438935.1 uncultured Bacteroidales bacterium | reverse complement strand
AAAAAAAAAACAGCTGAATTGCTTAGTCGGTCAGAAGCTGACCTTCTTTTGTGATCTTGGGTGTTTTGTATTTGGTGTCGACGATCCATCCAAACCGGTAGGCTATGGTAAGGGTCAGGAAAAACTGGCTGTTGTATTCGGTGAACATGATGGGGATCTTCTTGCTGAATGCGTCGAATGTCAGTTCCAGGTCAATGGCGTTGATAAGCCGGTTTAACGAACTGTACTCGAAACTCAGTCCGCTGTATAAATGCAACCCCGGGTATAAACTGATTCCGTCAAAGCCTTTCCAAAAAGATGCCCGGCCTGAGATAAGCCAGTTTGAGGACTGACTTTGACTGAATTCGTATCGTTCATCTCTTGTTTCTTCCGGAGGGTAATACGGGTCAAGATAAAGATCAAAAGTATAGTAAATCGGTTTGCAAATTCCGATGCTTGGTCCTCCGCCATAATAATACCGCACGGCAATGCTGCCTTTGTCTTCTTTTGAGTAAAGCTCGCGTTGAAATCCCATGGAGGGCCTGAGTGCAACAAATAAATTCAGCTTGCCATTCACATATCTTCTGTTGGTGGGATAGGTGTATGGCGTTACCTTCATCTCCTTGGGATGTTTGATGTAGGCAAGCTCAATATCGTACAGGGTTTTGTTCAGGTAGGTTTTCCGCTTTCCGAAGCGGTAACCCGCGCCGAATCCGTTTGAGTTTAAAGAGAGAGATATGCTTCTTTCATTCTGGAAAAGAATCTTTTCCTGCATATCAATTTCGCCCTGACCCAATGCAGTCAGACACAGTGATAAAAGAAGAAATAATGCAAAAATATTTTTCAATTCACTATGGTGTTATAAATGCTGTTTATGCATCGGAACACTGCCGGTGATACAGCAAGAAAAATGCCAGAGTGAATCAGGAGTTGGGTTCAGCCGTTACCGTTGTTTCAATACTGGTGCTGTAGGCCGGGCAAATATTTTTTGTGCCACTGCATGATACAAAGGTAAGCGCTAAAAGTGCAAAAAGAGCCAACGAAATGAAGATTTTTTTGAATGACATAATTTCCTGTTGTTTATTAATAGATCAAAATTAGTGAAAAGATTCATGAATTGCTATCAGGAATACTTTTCGGTCTGCTGTGCTTTTTAATGTAACATCTTCTATTACGGAAAATTGGAAAAAGTTGTTACAGAATTTTGATTACTATGTAAAAAGCTGCCATAATTTATATTGAACCCACTGCGGGCATAGGCGTCAGGCTAAGAAGAGCTTACGCCATAAGTCGCTGGATTTTCATAACCACGGAGTACATACCTGTCGACGAGGCAGGGTTGATTATTGATTTGAAACCATAATGCCGCTCCGAAGGAGCTAAAAGGGTACTCGCCCAAATCATTTTCTACCATAATGTCGCTCCTATGGAGCTCGTAGGTTACACGCCTATGTCAATTGCTAACATAATGCCTCACCTGCCTGGCCGGCAGGCCTCTAGTGCTTTTTTTACTTCCATAGCTCCGTAGGAGCGGCATTATGGTAGACATAGCTCAGTCATTACCTCCCCCCCATAAGCTCCGTAGGAGCGGCATTATGGTAGAAATCATTCACATATTACCACCTCCCATGCTATGATTGAATCGCTCCGCGATTAAAATCAAATTCATATACATTTGGCATATAATATGTTAACGAGTTAATTAAATGACAACGCATTGAATATGAGAAAACCAAAATTATATTGCCCTTATACCGCGGAGCGGTTATGGTACTGCTCAATATTTTCTTCTTTAAAAACCGTAACCGCTCCGCGGTAAAGGGTATCTACCCGATATTTAATTCTACAAAACTAAAACCGCTCCGCGGTAAAACAAAAATTAATTAGCTACCTGGAATCCAAGTCAATTCAAATCAAAAATCAAAGAACGTCTATAATATATTTAATATCAAATTATTACTAATTATTTTTAAAAGTTAACGCATCACTAGTGAAATAGAAATACAAAACAATTTCTAAAATAACTGGAAAAACTACCGGCTTATTATATAGGTATAAAAAAACAGGGGAGCTAATGCCCCCCTGTTTTTAAATGGTTTATCCGCGGAAACCCGCTGGTCGCCTATTCTTCATATTCCTTAAGAATATCCTTAACCATTTCCGGAGACACCCTGCCATAGGTTTTCTCTCCCACCATAACCACAGGGGCGAGACCGCAGGCTCCCACACACCTCAGGCAGCTGATGGAAAATTTGCCGTCGGCTGTTGTTTCACCTACTTCAATCTTCAGCTTCTTCTTGAATTCAGCCAGCACGTTTTCGGCACCCCTTACATAGCAGGCAGTACCGGTGCATATCGAAATAGGATGCTTTCCTTTGGGTATCATGGAGAAAAATGAATAAAAGGTTACTACCCCATACACCTTGGCCACGGGAACATTCAGCTCTTTTGCCACAACTTCCTGCACCTCGGCAGGCAGATACCCGAAGGTATGCTGGGTTTTGTGCAGCACATTTATGAGTTCACCGGGTTCATTGTTAAAGGACTTGCATATTTCCTTAATGGTATCTACGTCCTTCTTTTTTAATTCTACTTTTA
>CAYTNC010000357.1:0-2581 GCA_964438935.1 uncultured Bacteroidales bacterium | reverse complement strand
ACAACAATCAATGCGGTAATAATGTAACGGACCCTGCTTTTTTTCATCGTTTATAATATTTACGAACCTTGCCCACCTGTTTCATAATCAACAGAATTTGAATACAAAAGTTCAATTAACTGCGGAAAAGCAACAAAAGTAGACAAAGAATTTTTCTAATCGGCAACAAATATACAAACCGTTTCATTGTATAGACATACACCCTGTTTGTTAAATTTTATTAACTTTCCATGAAAATTCACTATCATGGAAGAAGCAACAATGAAAAAACATGTTACCCTTGTGGCCGCATTGCAAATCGGATTCAGTGCCATGGGCATCATCGGCGCCACCATCCTTTTCTTCATCTTTTCTTTTGCAGGATCCTTTGTTCCTGACGCTGGCGTAGAAGGTACCATACTGAAATTTCTCGGAACTTTTCTGCCTTCAATACTTGTTCTGGGCTCAATCATTGGTCTGGTAGGCGGAATAGGACTTCTCAACATGCAACGCTGGGCCCGCGTGTTGGTAATGATCATGGCGGCTATCGGATGTTTTGTTTTCCCGATAGGAACCATAGTAGGTGTTTACTCGCTCTGGGTGCTGCTGCAGGATGAAACGGTCCGATTGCTCCATTGACATATTGGGTTTTTCGGGAATCAAAACCGGAATCAAAATAAAAATAAAACACACAGCCGCTTAACAATCGTATGATTATTAAGCGGCTGCTTGGGGCTTTACTATTCCAATTAAAACTGCTCAATCTTATTGAGCTTATCCTTGAACTTCTTTACTACAGCCTGTTGAACGGTTATTTTATTCTTTGCTTCATCCTGTTTTGTTTCTTTTCCGGGTATGCGGGCACTGGAATCGCGAATGGTGTTATTGGCCTTGTCAATCTTCTTTTGTGAAGAGCTGATTGCTTTGGTCATATTGCTTTTTCTTTTCTCCAGGCTTTTCAGGTATTTTTCCCGTTCTTCTTTAGCAGGGCCTTCGGCCAACTCATTAAACTGCATGGTCTGCGAAGCAAGCTCAATACTCATGTTATTCAATTCGGTATTTAAGGTTACCAGCTTTTCCTGCTCACTTTTAATGGTTTTTTCAGCAGAACGGACCGCTTTTTCAAGCTTGGCCTGTTGTTTTCCGTATGAAGAGAATTCCTTTTCAACTTCCTTCAGCTTTTTCTCTTGGGCACTTAACTGCCCTTTAGCCAAATCAAGATATTGCTCTTTGGCAAACTGTTTCAGAAACTCCCTTGCACTGGCGAGTTCAGATTCATGAATTCCGGTTTGTATGAAGTCATCTTTCTTCAATTCCATGGAAACAATGAGCCTTACCAGGGAATCCTGGTTTTCGAGTTTGCTGTAAACATTCATGGGAGTTGGTGAAATGGAGGTAATAATGGCACCGAATAAGGTCCATTTGCCATTGTCAGACACTGCCTTCGACTTGGTTCCCGATTCAATGGCCCTGATCCAGTTTTTCTGCACCACCTCATAGGCAACTTCGGGGATGGTAACAATAACGCCGGGATAGGCACTGCCGGAGAGTTCAAGCGTTCCGTTGTAGATTAACAGGGGCCTTTGGGCAAACAAACCTGAAGCCGTTAACAAAGAACAAATAAAAAAAGTAACAATTGCTTTCATAATTATATCAGGGTTATGGTTACTATTTGATGGTCACACCGACTCTCTGAAATGCCTGCATATCGGATTAGCAACCCGTGTTGCTGCAGCGTATCAAAAAGTCAAACGAGCTATTTTGTTTAAATATAAGGAAAAACGATGGAATATAAAACATATTTTATCAGCCGCTTCACGTTAACCGTACATCGCTAGCATACATCCGGGGCTTTGCCCCGAATCCCTTTTTGTCACTTTTGGCTACAGCGCCAAAAGTAACCAAAAACGCCGCCGCTGCTGATAAAAGGCTAAAAATCAATTCATGCGCTACACAAGAAAATAAACTCGGCCGTACGAACCGGCCTCAAACATATTTTCTTATCAGCATTTGTTAAGCAGGCAAGCCTGCAATGAATTGATTTTCTTAACGCCTTTTCTCAGAGGCGGATTGCGCTACTTCAGGGGCGTTGATGCTTGGCTCGAACTCAACAAAAAACAATATCGATTTTCTTTGTTGCATAAACTAAAACCCTAAACAAAGAACAGAATTTATTAAGTAGCACAGCTAACCAATAAGCACCGTGGGTAGGCCCGACAAAACGTAGAGGGCTTGCCGGGACTAGCCGGGGGTTCGTTTTGTCTTGACTTTTCTTGTTTCGTTCTTTGCGTCAATGCAAAGAATGAAATGGGGCTTCGGGGCAAAGCCCCGGACGATTGCTTACGATGTATAACAAAAACAACATGATTGATAAAAGTATCATTGAATACTTGGAAAACCTGTAAAATCAATAGTTGTTTTCAGTTTGGTATATTCCGCTAATTAATAGTACTTTTGGCATGTTTTTGTGAAAAACAATATCTTATTTAGAATTTAAACGACAAATAAATGAAACAACTACTCGGTATTATTCTTATAGGCGTTATATGTATGCCTGCATTCAGCCAAACCGGTTCACTTAAAAATGAGCAGGACTCCGTAT
>CAYTNC010000356.1:0-2583 GCA_964438935.1 uncultured Bacteroidales bacterium | reverse complement strand
GTTCCTTTGGCTATTTCAATTCTGTAAAAGTCGGTGGTATTGTTGCACTGAATGCTTTGGTCAGCTGCACCGTTGTTAAAAATGGCGTGAACATACCCAGTGGCAGGATAGCTCTGATAAAGGTAGTCAGTCAGGTTAGAAAACCTGACATTGCCATTGTTGGTGAAGTCTCCTTTGATGTAAAAATTATGACCGCCGGCAGCATTCCCCGTACCGGTGCGAATCTGGCCCGCGCTTTCAACTACCAGGTCACCGAGCAGGTTAATATTCAGAGCAGTAGTACCTGTATTGTTAATTTTAAACGTTCCCCGCTGAATGGTAAGATCGCCCCGGATGGTCTGGTTGTTTAACAGGGTAACCTCAATGGCAGCAGCTGAATTGTTAATGACCAGATTGTTACAGGTATTCAGAATGACAGGTAAATCGCGGCTGACAGTATTGTTGAGCTCAAAAGTTCCGCCATCCGCCTCAATGAAGGTTGAAAACGATGTTAAGGCACCAAAGGTAGTCGGTTGCGCTTCCATTCTGATGGTTCCCATTCCGGTAACCGGTCCGAAATTATGGCCGGTTGTCAGTCCCAGATTCAATATCCCGCCTTCTTTCAGTTCGAGCGTATTACTTGATCTGTTATTTGATCCGGCAGGTATGGTAACCGTTCTTCCATTCAGAATAACCACATTTCTTGCCCCTGTAGGAGTCCAGTTTTCGGGATTCACAAAAAGTGTTCCTGATGGGTCGGTGGTCCATACCGCTGGTGAATTCCAGGAACCTGATTGGTAACTATAAATGGTTTGAGCCTCAATTCCACCTGAGAAAGCCAACAACAATCCGGAAATAAAAAAAAGAACCCGGAGGGTGCAATTCATTTGTTTAAGGGAATTCAAGCTTGGGTGCTTAATCGTCTTCATAATAGGTAGTAGTTATAGGATTCGGGCAAGTTATTACATCAACCTGCATATTGAAAACAAATAAGGAATTACTTATCAACTTTTTATTAAGAGTCGCACACATAGTAAAGACCTGAGTTGAATGACAATGTGTTTTGCAACGTTTTTACGAAAAACCTTTGTGAATCGTTTATATACAGGCTAATTATTTGATTATCTTGCAATATATTGCTTCCTACGATTCTTTTTGAATGACCAATCTGCAAGTTCATGGGATGAACCAGTCGGTATTTTATATAAAAACACTTATTTTCGTGGTTTGAAACAAATGAGATATGACAAAATTTGTGTGGAAACTAATGAGAGCAGCTGAGTAGTGTCAAATATATTTTAAATGGGCCTTACTGTTGAGCAAATATGTGAATTAATCATTATTTTTAACCACAGATGAACAATGCAGGCACCATGATGGTTAGTTGACATAAGTAATTATTAATGATACAATTATTGAACCTATGAAAATCACTGTTGTCGGAGCCGGGAATGTAGGTGCCACCTGTGCGGATGTGCTTGCACACAGGAATGCGGCGCATGAAATAGTGCTGCTTGATATAAAGCCCGGAATTGCCGAGGGGAAAGCTCTGGACATATGGCAAAGTGCGCCTATTGACAGGTTCGATGCCAAAACCATTGGAATAACAAACAATTACATTCCCACTGCAAATTCCAGCGTGGTGGTAATTACTTCAGGTTTGCCCAGGAAACCAGGGATGAGCCGGGATGACCTCATTGAAACCAATTCCGTAATCGTAAAACATGTTACTGAACAAATCATTCAGTATTCTCCGTGTGCCATCATTATTGTGGTTTCAAATCCGCTTGACGTGATGACTTACCAGGCCTATATTACATCTAAGTTTCCCCGGACCAGGGTAATGGGTATGGCCGGCATTCTGGACACCGGAAGATATAAAGCGTTCATTGCAGATGAACTGAATGTATCACCCAAAGACATCAGCGCGCTTTTACTGGGAGGCCATGGCGACACCATGGTTCCTCTGCCCCGATACACTACTGTTTCAGGAATTCCCATTACTGAGCTCCTTCCTAAAGAAACTATTGATGCTATTGTTGAGCGTACCCGGTTTGGAGGAGGAGAACTGGTAAAACTGATGGGTACTTCGGCATGGTACGCGCCCGGTTCTGCAGCAGCCAGAATGGCTGAAGCCATAACGCTGAATCAGAAAAGGGTTTTTCCTTGTTGTGTCAAGCTCGACGGTGAATATGGCCTGGACGATGTATTTGTGGGCGTACCGGTAGTTCTGGGGAAAAGTGGCGTGGAGAAAATTATTGAGCTCCAGCTTAATGATTCTGAAAAAGAAGATTTGTATGCCAGTGCCAAAACGGTGAAAGAAACTATGGACGTGCTTGATAAAATGCAATAAAAAACCGCCGGTTGCTTGCCGACGGTTTTTTAACAGTTCATTTGTGATTCAATAAGCCGCTTTCTCCCTGCTTGGGTTTTTCATGGTATAGTTTCTTGAAAAATCCACTATCCTTCGCACCACATCATCATTCACATCACTCTGCAAGCCTTTCAGGTAGTAACCCACTGCCTCAAGTTCCTCGCTTTCGAGAAACCCTGCCAGCTTTATTAACTCATTTTCACTATCATCGGAGAATTTGGTTGAACCAT
>CAYTNC010000355.1:0-2595 GCA_964438935.1 uncultured Bacteroidales bacterium | reverse complement strand
GATATTTATGTGCGCTACCTTCGCCTCAGGGGCGAGGATGTGCTGTTCATCTGCGGATCGGACGAGCATGGCGTGCCCATTACCATTAAGGCACGGCAGGAAAACGTGAATCCGCAGGATATAGTTGACAAGTACCATGCAATTATCAAAAAATCATTTGCTGAACTGGGCATTTCGTTCAGCATATATTCGCGTACCACATCAAAAACGCATTACCAGACGGCTTCGGACTTCTTCCGGAAGCTTTATGAGCAGGGTGAGTTCACGGAAAAAACAACCCGGCAGTATTATGACGAGGAGGTGAAGCAGTTTTTGGCAGACAGGTATATTACTGGAACCTGTCCGCATTGCGGCAACGAAAATGCGTATGGCGACCAGTGTGAAAAATGCGGCACTTCGCTGAATGCCACTGACCTTATAAATCCCAAAAGCACGCTGAGCGGCAGTCAGCCTGTGCTTAAAGATACGCTGCACTGGTTTTTGCCGCTCGACAAGTATGAGCCATTTCTGAAGAAGTGGATTTTGGAGGAGAACAGGGACTGGAAGCCTAACGTATACGGCCAGTGCAAGTCGTGGCTCGACGCCGGATTGCAGCCGCGGGCGGTAAGCCGCGACCTCGACTGGGGCATTCCCGTTCCGGTAGACGGCGCCACCGGCAAGGTGCTGTACGTTTGGTTTGATGCGCCTATTGGTTATATATCGGCTACCCGGGAACTGACCCCCGATTGGGAAAAGTACTGGAAGGACCGGGACACGCACCTGGTTCACTTCATAGGGAAGGACAACATTGTTTTTCATTGTATTATTTTTCCGGCGATGCTGAAGGCCGAAGGCAGCTATATATTGCCCGACAATGTGCCGGCAAATGAATTTCTGAACCTGGAGGGCGACAAGATATCCACATCGCGCAACTGGGCGGTGTGGCTGCATGAATACCTGGAGGATTTTCCGGGTCAGCAGGATGTATTGCGTTATGTGCTGTGTGCCACCATGCCCGAGGCCAAGGACAACGACTTCACGTGGAAGGATTTCCAGGCACGCAACAACAACGAGCTGGTAGCGGTGTTGGGAAATTTTGTGAACCGGGCCATGGTGCTTACCAACAAGCATTTTGAAGGCAGGGTGCCTGTGGCGGATGCACTAACCGATTACGACAAGGCAACGCTGGCCGAGCTTCCGAAACTGCGTGAAGCCATTGAATACAACATTGAGAATTTCAGGTTCAGGGAAGCGCTGAAGGCGGCCATGGATGTGGCCCGGCTGGGGAACAAGTACCTGGCCGACAACGAGCCCTGGAAGCTGGTTAAAACCGACAAAGCGCGTACGGGAACCATATTGAATATTGCGCTTCAGATTACTGCCAACCTGGTGATTATGACCGAGCCTTTTTTGCCGTTCTCGGCGCGAAAGATTGCCGGATTTCTGAAAAAGGACAGTTTTACGTGGAATGACGGGGGCCGGAGCGACCTGTTGGAGCCGGGCCACCTGCTGGATGAGCCCAGCCTGCTTTTTTCGAAAATAGAGGATGAAACCGTTGAGAAGCAATGGTTGAAACTGCAACAGACGAAGGAGAAAAACCTGGCTGCCGGAGCTGTTGCGAAACCGCAACAGGAAAATGTGAGTTATGATGATTTTACCCGCATGGACATACGCACTGCCACCATATTGGAGGCAGTGAAGGTTCCCAAAACCAAAAAGCTGATGCAGCTGAAGCTCGATACGGGCATGGATGTGCGCACCGTGGTGTCGGGCATAGCCGAGTTTTTTGAACCCGAAGCGATAGTAGGCAAACAGGTGTGTCTGCTGGCGAATCTGGAGCCACGGGAAATTAAAGGGATCAGGTCGCAAGGCATGATATTGCTGGCTGAGGATGCCGGTGGCCGGCTGGTGTTTGTAACGCCCGAGGAACGAACGGTGAATGGGGCGGGGGTGAAGTAGGGATAAGGGACAAGGGACAAGGGACGAGGGACGAGGGACAAGGGACGAGGGACAAGGGACGAGGGACGAGGGACGAGGGACAAGTAGAACCAAGAACCAAGAGC
Organism: uncultured Bacteroidales bacterium; assembly: GCA_964438935.1. Taxonomy (GTDB): domain Bacteria; phylum Bacteroidota; class Bacteroidia; order Bacteroidales; family UBA10428; genus UBA5072. The sequence continues at coordinate 553 of CAYTNC010000355.1, read as the reverse complement.
CAAGAACTAAGACAGAAGACAGGGACATGCTTCGACTCCGCTCAGCATCCGGTGGCAGGGATATCAATTGCCACCGGCTTCAGCCGGTGGAACTCAATGAAAACAACCCATATCACCCGCTGCATGCAGGGCTTTGCCACGAGCATAGCTGTGCATGCAGCGGAATTATATGCTGATTTCCGCAATCCCCGGGCTGAAGCCCGGGGCTATTGAAGCGTTTCGGCAGCGGCAAATTCTTCTGCAACCGCCCTTCAAGGGTTTGCAACCGCTTGAAGGGAAATTCTTTATAAAATCTGCGGAATCTGCTCAATCTGATTTAACCTGCCTACCGGCAGGCAGGTCTGCGAGAAATTCTTCAAAAAATCTGCGGAATCTGCCAAATCTGATTTAATCTGCGAGAAATACACTGCGAGAAATTCTTCAATCTGCGAGAAATACGCTGCGAGAAATTCTTCAGTCTGCGAGAAATTCTTCACTCTGCGAGAACTTCTTATTATATTTGTTGTATATAAACGCAAAAAATGGCAGAAAATACCGAGAAGAAACGGTCGTT
>CAYTNC010000354.1:0-2615 GCA_964438935.1 uncultured Bacteroidales bacterium | reverse complement strand
CTTTTTGCTTGGCTTTTTCAAGCTGATGTGTTCGTTCCTTGATCAATTCCTCAAGATTGTTACGATGTTGCAGCAATTCTTCGTTCTGTATCAGGATTTCTTCCTGTTTTTCTTCCAGCAGTGTGTTTACTTCCTGCAATTCCACTGTTCGCTTGTCAACAGTAGCCTGCAACAATTCTTTCTGATGTTTTAGGATACTGAGGCGGATTCTGAAAATACCCAGAACGAGCAAAATCAGCATCACGGGAATGGCAATTTTCATTAAAAGTGAATTCCACCAGGGAGGTCTGACAATAACTTTTAATGCAACTTCCTTGTCCGACCAGACGCCGTCATTATTTGTAGCTTTAACCCTGAATGTGTATGTTCCGGGATCCAGGTTGGTATAGGTAGCAACCCTTTGATTGCCTGAATAATTCCAATCATTTTCAAACCCTTCCAAATAATAGGCATACTGATTCAGGGTTGGTTGTGCATAGTGAAGCGCTGCATAGTGGAATGAAATGTTGTTGTTTTTATAAGACAAAGTAATCTCTTTTGCTTTATAGACAGGCGATTTAAGGACTTTCTGTTTATTGATGACTTCCCCAACTTTTACTGTTTTATTAAACAACAACAAATCAGTTATAACTACTCTGGGGAGGAAGGGATTTGCAGCTATCTTTTCGGGATAGAAAGCATTGAATCCATTTTCTCCACCGAAAAAGATCATCCCATCGGAATTTTTATAGTATGCGTTATGCCAGAATTCATTGCTTTGCAATCCATGAGCTGCATTATAGTTTGTGAATTTTCCTATTTGAGGGTCCATCCTGGAAATTCCAAAGTTGGTACTTGTCCATATGAAACCCTGGTTATCTTCCACAATACCAACAATGCCCTCTGAAGGCAGTCCGTCTGCGATATGATAGGAACGAAAACCGACCTCAGGAAAATCTTTAAAACTGCCGGTGATTTCTTTGTAATTCACAACCCGGTTCAATCCCCCTGCAGTACAAATCCAAAAGACTCCGTCACGCGCCTGGCAAAATGCATTGATGGTATTGTTGCTGATACTTAGAGAATCATTTTTCAGATTTTTGTAATTAATAAATTTTGGAACAGGCTTTCCTTTTTCATCTGCAGTAATTATGCTGATGCCATTAGCGTGCCCCCCGATCCAAATATTTTTATGCTGATCTTCACCTATTGACCAGATAACCTTATCACAAAGGCTGTTTTCATTTCCAGCTTCCGGAACAAAGAAATCGAACTGATCTGTTTTGTCATTATATCGCCATAAGCCGGCATCCCAGGTTCCTCCCCACAATATACCATCGCTGTCTTCATAAATTGAAAAGGTCCATCTGTCGAATGAATAATTCCTTATTTCAGGCTTTTTGCCAGAAAAGGGCTTTTCGGGTTTGATTCGTGAAATGGCTCCTCCACCAATGCCGGCCCATACTTCTCCGTTTTTTCGCTGCACCAGGCAAAGTATGCTGTTTCCGCCAATTGTATTGGGATCCCCAGGCTTATTCAAATAATGAACAACCTTTGGAGGTTGCTCATCCGAAAACAAAAACCGATCAATGCCTCCACCAACATCCATACCTATCCAAAGCTCTTGTGGATTTATGCCATGTATGGAGGAAATCACATTCCCATTGAGTGAGTTTTCTTTAAAAGGTATTTTCTTGAAGTGCAGAAACGGTTTCCGGTAAAAATCAAGCTTATTCAATCCCTTACTAAATGTTCCAATCCATAGCACTCCCGTATTATCCTCGTATAATGAGTAAATTGTGTTGTCGCTAATTGCCCCATTGCGCAGGTCTTCCGGCTGAAAATGCTCCATATTACCTGTATTCGGCACATATCGGTACAAGCCACCTTCAGTCCCAATCCAGAGATGCTGATTATGATCTATCAAAAGACGAGTCCGTTTGTCTGGCGCAACGTTGATTTTACCCGGATCTACTCGTTGGCATGATTTGTTTGCTTCATCATATACCAGTTTCAGAACACCATGCAATACGGTACCTATCAATAAATCGCCATGACTGTCTTTTACCAGGGATGTCACCTGTGAATTTTCAAGCCGGATACCTGTATTGATTATCGTTCGTTCCTTTTGATTGAAAGAATACAAGTAATTCGAAAACAACAACAGTTTATCCTTGCTTTCTTCATATGCCCATGTAATTGAGGTAGTTGATCCCGGGAGCCTGAATTTCTCAAAACGGGCAGGCTTGTCTTTACTCTTATCCGGAGGGATATAAAGATTCAGGGCATCTCCGGCACAAATCCAAACATTACCCCAGCTGTCTTCCATTACCTGAAAAATTTCATTGCTGCTGATACTCTCCGAATTATCCGGATCATGGGCGAAATTTTCAAACGTTTCTGTTGTGGGATCAAATCGGTCAAGCCCCGTGGCACTGTTAACAATCCAGATGTTTCCTGCCTTATCCTCGTATATAAATAAGATGTCATTACTGCTGATACTTGTTTTGTCTTTATCGTTTTTCTGATAAACTTTGAACGTCTGGCCATCATACTTATTCAGTCCATTATAGGTGGCAAGCCACATGAATCCGTTGTGATCCTGCAAAATGTAGTTAACAGAGGAATGAGACAAT
>CAYTNC010000353.1:0-2646 GCA_964438935.1 uncultured Bacteroidales bacterium | reverse complement strand
AGCATGGAATACCTGACATTCAGCCCAATCGACCACTTGATGCCCATAAACCCCAGAAAAAATTCGTCCTCAACGTCGCCTGGTTGGGCAAATACGCTACCTGCCACCCAAACCGGGTTAATTTTAGCATACACATCAAATACCAGCTTGTTTACCGGACTGTAGGAGAACGACGGGCCAATTTTTGAACCCAGGTAAAAGTAATTCTCACTGAAGTCATATTCGCTGGTCGAAAATTTATTGTAACAAACTGAAAGATAGTCCACGTTAATACCTAGCCGCATATCCGGAGCAATCTTCAGGCTGTTTATCATGAAAATGTTGCCCACTTCCAACAGGCCTCCGATTCTTTTCTCATCATCAGCCCAATCGCCTTTTCCGTCAAGGCCCAGGTATTTCCAGGATGGGGACGATAATCCTACGCGAAAATAAGTTTGCTTTTTCAGGTTTCCGTCCTGAGCGTATCCGGCAAATGCAATTGCCATTACCATAAGGATCATTAGAGCTTTCTTCATAACCAGAGTTGTTTATTAATTAATATACCGTCCGGCATGACCTCAAAAAACCATCCCGGACAATACAAAAATTATATACGGGAAAAACAGGGCAATGGATTGGAAACGGGGATATATTTTAAGGCAATTTCCGGTTATTTAGATTGGATATAAATTGTGACAGAGATGTGATGTGGTCACAAAGACATTGGTTCGGCTCAGGCCGTGCCTGTAGCCATCAAGCTAAGAATTTGATCAATTGCTTACGCCCTTACAGGGCTTATGTTTGAGAGCTTATCTAAGACCCAGGGCTTCGCCCTGGGCTAATGCTATAATGCCCTTTCAGGGCTCAAAAGCCTGATAAGTTTATGCCCTTAAGGGGCAACAGCAAACAGCACAGGGCGAAGCCCTGTGTAAATGTCAACACATTGAATATAAGCCCTGTAAGGGCGTAAGCTTTTCTTAGCCTGACGGCTATAGGCACAAACTGAGGTCTTTCCGACTATACCGAGCGGGGGATACAGAAAAACCCCCGAATATTTCTCAATACTGATGAAACGCCTGGGAAACAAATTCCAGCACGCAGGGTAGTGAAGTCCTCCAATAGGTCCAGGTGTGGCCCCCATCCCGGATCCTGAATTCATGCGGAATTTCCTTTTTTCGCATGGCAATATGCACCAGTGAATTTCCCTCGAAAAGGAAGTCGTCGTCACCGCAATCGATATACCACCTGACGGCTTTTTTCTGATCTTCGGGAATGCTGTCAATCAATGCCAATGCACTGTATTTGCCAAAGTAACTGGCTGCTTCAGCATCCGTAATGTTTTCATTACCGCTGCTTGCCAATCGCTCTTTGGCCTGCTGCATGGAAATATACCCGACTGCAGCACTCAGCGGACAGGCAGATGAAAACAATTCCGGGTGGTGGAGTGCATAAATGAATGTTCCACCGCCTCCCATGGACAATCCCGAAATAGCCCTGAACCGCTTCTCACCTTTGATGCGGTATTTCTTTTCTACAAACGGCATGAACTCTTCGAAGAAAAAATCCTCGTACCGCCATGTTCCCTTCACATCATTGTAATACCCCCTTTTCCCGGTATTTGCATCGGGCATTACGATGATCATGGGCGTAGCCTTGCCCTGTTTAATGGCTTCATCGGCAATGTGCAACACTTCACCAAACTGAACCCATCCGGTCTGATCGTCGCCGGCACCATGCAATAGGTACAACACAGGATAGCTTCGCTGGGAAGATTCATAATCAGGAGGCAGGTAGATGGCATAGTTCCGCTCCATATTGAGAATTTTACTTGTCATGGACAGGTTGTCAAACACCTTTCCCGATTGGGCAAACATTACTGCCGGAAAAAGTATGGATAAAAGAATCAGGAGTTGTTTTTTCATAGCAGAGCAGTTAAATTTTTATGGGTACACACACATTCATGCTGTAATTTTAGTGAAACTGCCGCATTAAAGCAAGTATGCCATTGGATATATTGGTGATGCAACAATGCCGGCTTGGCGTAGTTAAGAAAGCTACGCCGAGCGAGGGGGTTTCTTAAAGGTTATTTATCATCATAATGACCTTTTGCTGATATAACTTCCACTGTTACAACTTCATCATCAATGGTATAAATTAACCGGTTCTTTTTATCTATCCGTCTTGACCATTGATCCTGCCTGTCACCTTTTAATTGTTCCACCTGACCGGTACCCATCCTGGGGTGTTCCATTAGTTCGATCAATAGTTTTTCAATTTTATTAGTTACAGCCTTTCCTCCATTTTTTTTCACTATTGTCCGACAAAAATTTATATCGTCCCATACGGGACTTATCTATTAATGTTAATCTTTTATCTACCAATATGATGTCCCTACGGGACGGTTCCGTTAGGAACCAAATATTGGTAGAAAAGTAAAACCACCTCTCAACTCTCAAAGTCCCGTAGGGACGCAATAGATAATGGACTTCATTTAATTCGAGAAATTTTATTCGGACAACAATGATTTTTTTTCAAATAAGCAATGTCCTTTTTTGCCTGAACGGTAATGTGAAGTGTGTACATATTAAAGATTGTTCAGGAAGTTTTTGATATCATCTGACGATTTAAGCTTAACGGCAAGCTGGTCCTTGTTTTCAATTGCTTTCT
>CAYTNC010000352.1:0-2649 GCA_964438935.1 uncultured Bacteroidales bacterium | reverse complement strand
ACCCTTCGAAAATGGGTGTGAAAGCTCCCCCGGGTTATATTACGGGAACAGGCAAATCCTATATTGTAAATATCAACTTCAATCCCCCCATCGACAACGAGAAATTCTCCAATGTGCAGATTGAGGTCAGTCCTGATGCGCACAGGCAGCCCGAGGAAGTATGGAGCTTATACCGCACCGATTCACTGAATGTACGCGAATTGGAAACCTACCGGGTGATCGATAGCCTGGGCAAAGCCGAGCACCTGGATCGCACCGTGATTTCTTTTGAAACCCTGCTTACCGGGTATCTTCCGGGCCAATTCTGGAGTTTTGACATCAGGCGGTTCATCGACTACAATCCGTATGAAGGGTTCAGGTTTGGTGCCGGTGGCAAAACTACAGAACGTGTTTCCGAATTTTTTACAATTGGCGGATATGCAGCTTACGGATTGAAAGACAAGGACTGGAAATACAGCGGCAGCCTGACACTCAGTTTATGGCCCGATAAGGAACTGGAAACATCTGTGATTTACAGGAATGACGTTCGTGAGTCCGGAGGTATTAAATTTAATGAAGTATGGAATATTTCGGGTTCGGCATTTATCAGGGATTATATGGTGGAAGTGATGGACCTGACACGAGAAACTGAAGTTTCTGCAGGTTTTCGGGCATTGAAATACCTGTCTGTAAAAGGATTTTTAATACACAGTGAATTAAGTCCAACCAACGGTTATGCTTACAGCGTGAATGAGGGGAACCCCCAGGTCAGTCTGACCAGTTTCAACATCACTGAAACCGGATTCAGGCTCAAGTATGCATATAAAGAAACGTTTATGAAGTCGCCACGGGGGAACAAATTCTCCATGGGCACTTCATTCCCGACTTTGTACCTGAATGTGGCCAGGGGTCTCAATTGGCTGAACGGAGGATATACCTACTGGCGAACAGAAGCTAAGATAACCAAAACATTCCGTACCAAATCGTTAGGTGAAACCAGGGTGGCTGTGATATCGGGCATGGTTAAGGGCAGTGTTCCATATAGCAGGCTGTATGCAGGTATGGGAAGTTACAGATCCTTCACCCTGGAAACGGAGCAGTCTTTTGGAACCATGCGGTTAAATGAATTTCTGTCAGACAGGTTCGTGTCGCTTCATGTGAAACAGAATTTCGGGAAGCTGTTATTCAAGCCCCGCGGCAAATTTCAACCTGAGATGGCCCTGGTGCATAATCTTGGCTTTGGTTTCCTGAAAGAAAAGGAGCCACATGAAAACATTGAATTCAATACCCAGGAGAAGGGGTATTTCGAAGGGGGCCTGCTGATCAACAACCTGTTGAAGGTTCAGCTTTTCAGGTATGGGTTGGGTGTTTTTTACAGGTATGGGCCCTATGCTTATGACAAAACTATTGATAACTTTGCCTTTAAGCTGACCTTACAGTTCAATTTGTAACAATATAAATTCAGGTTCATGTATAAATCAGGTTTTGTAAATATCATCGGAAATCCCAATGTGGGAAAATCAACACTGATGAATGAGCTGGTTGGTGAACGATTGTCCATTATAACATCTAAGGCGCAAACTACACGGCACCGGATCCTGGGCATCGTGAATGGAAGTGATTTTCAGATCATCTTTTCGGATACTCCCGGAATTGTGAAGCCGGTTTACAAGATGCATGAAAGCATGATGCGCTTCGTCCGCACTGCCATTACTGATGCCGATGTCATTCTATATGTGACTGATGTGGTGGAAACTTCAGACAAAAATGAAGATTACATTAATAAACTCGGTAAAATCAGCAAGCCGGTTATTGTTGCCATTAACAAAACCGACCTTTCTGATCCTGCTGCATTGGAAATACTCACATCCGACTGGAAAAAGCTGCTGCCTGAGGCAACCATCATCCCCATTTCTGCACTTTACAAACAAAACCTGAACCTTCTTTTTGACACTGTTTTAGAGAAGCTTCCGGAAGGGCCGGTATATTATCCCGCTGATTCCCTGACCGACCGGCCAGAACGCTTTTTTGTTTCAGAGATTGTAAGGGAAAAAATTTTTCTGAATTACAGAAAGGAGATTCCCTATTCCTGCGAGGTGGTCATTGATTCCTTTAAGGAAGCAGATGATATGGTGCGTATTGAGGCCATCATTTATGTGATGCGTGAAACACAGAAGGGGATCATGATAGGTCATCACGGAGAGTCGTTGAAGAAAATCGGAATTCAGGCACGGTTGGATATTGAAAAGTTTCTGGGTAAGAAGGTCTACCTGGGGCTTCAGGTTAAAGTATCGCAGGATTGGCGCAACAGTGATAAAATGCTAAAAAGGTTCGGATATTAACTACCTTTGCAAAAAATAGTATAGATGATAAAGCATACAGTAATGTGGACAGTAAAAGAAGGCGAGACTCCACGGTCTAAATTTGAGCGGATGGCAGAGATGAAGTCCAGGTTACTTGATTTGAAGGAAAGTATTCACGAGATCGTTTCAATGGAGGTGTATTTCAATTCGCCGCTGGCTCCCAATGGCAATTATGACGTGGTTTTGGTATCCGAGTTCAGATCGTGGGCTGATCTTGATGTCTATCTGAAACACCCCGCTCACGCTGAGGCAGGTAATTATATTGCCAATGTAAAGCAAAACAGGGCAGCCATTGATTTTGAGTTTG
>CAYTNC010000351.1:0-2654 GCA_964438935.1 uncultured Bacteroidales bacterium | reverse complement strand
AAATATATCCATTTTCTACAAAGATTTCGCCCCTTAATGGGGCTATGTTTAATCAGGGTAAATAAACATCTTACAACTTATAACATCTTCATTATTAACGATAAATGAACATTAGCTTGATGGCTATGGCCTCCCGACTTCACTCAATTTTTGAATTTTCACACAAATTCTGAAGGCCATGGCTATCCAATCAGCATGGCCTTTCGTACCTCGTTGGCTTTTTCTTTACCGGTTAGTACTTCAGCAAGCAGCAGCGAAAAATCAAGCGCAAAACCGGGGCCCTTTCCGGTGATGATGTGGCCGTCTCTTTCAACACCATTTCCGGTGCATGTGGCGCCGGTTAATTGGGATTCGGTTCCGGGATAGCAGGTGGCCCTTTTCCCCTTGAGTATGCCCGTGCTCCCCAACACCAAAGGAGCCGCGCAAATGGCAGCAACAAATTTCCCCTGATCATGAAACTGCCGGATTTGTTTCTTCAGTCCCTCATGCCGGTTCAGGTTGTTGGCTCCCGGCTGGCCACCGGGCAGAACAATCATATCGGCATCTTCATATTCGGCTTCCACAAAGTGTTTGTCGGCCAGCAAAGTAAGTCCGCGGGTGCTGGTTACCTCGCTGTTGCCGGTAACCGATACGGTAACCACTTCGCACCCTGCCCTGCGCAGCACATCAATGGGTGTGATTGCTTCGATTTCCTCGAAACCCTCAGCAAAATGGATCAGTACTTTCTTCATGACGCATCTTTTTAGTAAAGTTATGAAATCTCCATGAAGAATTTCATTCGAACAGTCAAAGCCTGTTTTCTTCTTGTCACCTGTCACTTGTCCCTCGTCACTGCTCTCTCACCATACTTCGGGACTGAACCCGTTGAGCTCTTTATCAAGAATCCGGGCCCTGCCTCTTGTCAGCTGATCCAGGTATTGCCAGAAAGCCTTCTGGTGGTGTTTGTAAATAGTATGGGCCAGTTCATGAAGAATCACGTACTCGCAAAGATGATCGGGCAAGCGCATGAGATGAATGTTCAAACTGATTTTATTGTCACGCGAACAACTGCCCCAGCGTGTTTTGTTATCCCTGAACGTCAGCCGGCTGAATTTGAGCTGGTTTTTATCAGCAAGTTGTTTGGTCAGGCCGGGGAGGTATTTTGCTGCTTCCAGCTTCCAGGCCTGAAGTATGGCTTTTCGGACAGCTTTTTGAACCCGGTGATCCGCCACATCGGCAAAATCGGGAAACAGAACAGTAATGCGACCATGGCCGATCACTGTTTTTATTGTTGCCTTAGCGTGTTTTTCCAATACAAGCTTGTGATCTCTTGTCTGAAAATGAGTATTATAATCAAAAACAGAAATGCCGTTCTTAATCTTTGCCAGCTTCAGCAGGTTTTTCTTGATCCAGGGTTTCTTCTCTTCCACAAACCTGTAGGCACTTTCAAATGACAGGAACCGCGGAACCGTGACCTGAACACCCTTAGCGGGCCTTATGGTAATTTTCAGACTCCGCACTGAAGGCTTTCTGATAAAGCTGACTGCACCAATCTCCTTGTAATCGACAATCTTTATCGATTCCTCCTCCTTCATCACATCAAATTTTTGCAAAAAATACACTCTTTTTGCTAATTGTCAGTGGCAAATTCTAAATTTACATGACAATTTTTTTAATCTCCATTCATTAAAATTTATGAACACCCGAAAACTTTTAATTTATCTGTCAGTCGTTGCGTTTGCACTGATAGTTCTTGCTTTAATAGGGAAAAAAGCAGGTTGGTTTGGCAAGTCAACCGTTTATGAAGTTACTACAGAGCAAGTTGCATTGCGGAATATTACCGAGGTCATCACAGCCAATGGCAAAATTCAACCTGAAACGGAAGTAAAAATTACTCCGGATGTATCGGGTGAGATTGTGGAGCTTGTTGTTAAGGACGGAGACGTTGTAAAAAAGGGCCAGTTTCTGTTGAAAATCAAACCCGACAATTACATATCGGCCCGCGACAGGGTGCTTGCCTCGCTCAATGCTTCAAAGGCAAACCTGGCCAACACCAAAGCCATGTTGCTGCAGGTTGAAGCCAGGTATGAACAGGCACGTCTCTCTTATGAACGAAGCAAGAAACTTTGGGAAGACCGGACCATTTCACAAGCTGAATGGGAATCTGCTCAATCATCGTATGATGTGGCAAAAGCCGAGGTGAGTGCTTCCAAGCAAAGCGTATCATCCGCAGAATTTGCAGTTCACAGTGCTGAAGCCACGCTGAAAGAAGCCAGTGAAAACCTGGTTAAAACTTCAATTTACGCCCCTATGGACGGGGTGGTTACCCTGCTCCAGGTTGAAAAAGGAGAAAGAGTAGTGGGCACCGAACTGATGAGCGGAACGGAAATGTTGCGTGTAGCAGATTTAAATAGAATGGAAATTCTCACAGAGGTAAATGAAAATGATATTGTAAGGGTAACGCTAAATGACTCTGCAACTATTGAGGTAGATGCCTTCCCCGACAGGAAGTTCAAAGGCATTGTTTCCGAAATTGCCAATTCTGCAACAACCACCGGAATGACTGCGGACCAGGTCACCAATTTTGAGGTAAAAATCCTGCTGCTTAAAGAATCCTATCTCGATTTGCTTGGCAATGGCAAAACCCAGCCTTTCCGTCCGGGTATGTCCGCTTC
>CAYTNC010000350.1:0-2657 GCA_964438935.1 uncultured Bacteroidales bacterium | reverse complement strand
GCGTAAGGCAGCATGGCATGTCGTATTCGCAGTTTATTGGTAAACTGAATGAAAAGGGCATTGCCTTAAACCGGAAAGCATTGGCAGACCTTGCCATGAATAATCCGGAGGCTTTTGAAGCCGTTGTGAATTCGGTGAAATAAATTTTTGGATATAATAAATTATTGTAGAGACCTCGCATCCTGCGGGGTCTCTACGCATTTATACAAACACATACCATGAAAATAGCCCTTATCGGATACGGCAAAATGGGCAAGGAAATTGAGAAAATTGCCCTTGATCGGAAACATGAAATCGCATTGGTTATTGACATCAACAACCAGCATGAATTCACCGTTGAAAATCTGAAAAATGCCGATGTTGCCATTGACTTCTCTACACCGCATACGGCATATTCCAATATTTTAAAATGTTTTGAAGCCGGCATTCCGGTTGTTTGTGGTACCACGGGGTGGCTCGACAAGCTCGACGACATCCGCGAGCGATGTGCAGGTAACAAACAAACATTCTTCTATGCATCAAACTATTCTGTTGGAGTGAATGTATTTTTTGCCCTCAACAGGGTACTTGCCGGCCTGATGAATCAACTGCCGGATTATGATGCCGAAATGAAAGAAATTCATCACATCCACAAGCTGGATGCGCCCAGCGGAACAGCCATTAGTTTGGCCAATGACCTCATTGCCCAAATCGACCGGAAAAAGCAATGGGAGCTTGACCGGGCTTCTTCAAAGGAAGCACTTAAAATCACTGCAGTTCGGGAAAATGAGGTGCCCGGTACCCACATCATCACCTGGGATTCGGCTGTTGACCGCATTGAAATTATGCATGAAGCCAAGAGTCGTAAGGGATTTGCGCTTGGTGCCTTGCTTGCTGCCGAGTTCATTAAGGATAAAAAGGGGGTTTATGGCATGGAGGATATGTTGAGATTGCAGTAAAACTCCTCGCCTCCGGGCCCTCTCATTTATCCACCTCACCCCTAACCCCTCTCCTAAAGGAGAGGGGAACGTGCGAAACCATGATGTAGCATCTTCTCCCCTCTCCTTTAGGAGAGGGGCCGGGGGTGAGGTGAACTAGGCTAGGGCTGAGGTGAGATTCTGTTAATAAACCATAAAAACGCCCCATTTTATTCCTTTCCGGCAACTACTTATCCCACTTCACCCAAAAAAATACTACATTTATCGTCAAAACTTTATAAAATGAAAGCAGATCGCAAAGACTGGATATGGTTTGGTATTGTTTCCCTGATATATATCCTTTGGGTCATCTGGCTGCGTAACTTTTGGTTTCTACCCGGCCTTGGGATTATTTTTGACATGTATATAACCAAAAAGGTCAACTGGACTTTCTGGAAGAAGCGCAACGGTCCGAACAGTAAGGTAGTGGAATGGATTGATGCATTAATTTTTGCCGTCATCGCCGTTACCATCATCAACATATTTCTGTTTCAGAATTACAAAATCCCTACCGGATCAATGGAAAACACCCTGATGATCGGCGACCACCTATATGTAAGCAAAGTGGCCTATGGTCCCAGAATTCCCAATACACCCCTGTCTTTTCCATTCACGCAGCATACCCTGCCGTTTACCGGGGGCAAATCATATCTGGAATGGATTAAACTTCCCTATAAGAGACTTGCCGGTTTTGGTAAGGTAAAACGAGACGATGCTGTTGTTTTTAATTTCCCTGCCGGAGATACTGTAGTGCTGGCGCATCAGAATTTAAGCTACTATTCCATTGTGCGCGACTCTGCTTATATGATGCGGATTAGAGATCAGTTCCTGAAGCGGCCTTTGAAGAGCAGCGAGGAATACAAAAGGCTTGGCCGTTTGGCAGTATGGAGAAGCTTTGATATTGTTACACGGCCGGTTGACAAACGTGACAACTACATCAAACGCTGTGTGGCTATTCCCGGTGATACACTCCAGATCATTAACAAAAGAGTGTTTACTAATGGTATTCCGCAGATAGAATACCCGGGCATTAAGTACAGTTACTATATATATCTTAAGGAGGGACAAAATATTTCCGATAAGGTGTTTAACCGAATGGAAATATATGATGTTGGCAGATATGCGAATATCATCCAGGTATATCTTACTTTAGAAGAACTTGAAAAAATAAGGGAATTCAAGAGCATCCAACAAATCATTGCCAACGATTACTTCGATGAGTATTCACCGGATTACTTTCCGAATGATACCAGTTACAGGTGGACCATCAATAACTTCGGACCGCTTTATGTTCCGAAAAAAGGAGCCACCATCAAACTAAATGTGAAGAATCTTTGTCTTTATGAACGGGTAATCAGCCATTATGAGCAAAACGACCTGAAGGTAAAAGAGGGTCAGATATATATTAATGGTATCGCAGCAGATGAATATACCTTTAAAATGGATTATTACTGGATGATGGGCGACAACCGTCATAGCAGCCTCGATTCCAGATTCTGGGGATTTGTTCCCGAAGATCATATCATTGGCGAACCCAAGCTCATCTGGCTGTCAGTTGACAAGAACAAGAACTTCCTGGGCAAGATCAGGTGGGAGCGGATGCTGAAGGTGGTGAGGAATTAGATCCAAGATCCAAGATCCAAGATCCAAGATCCAAGATCCAAGATAGGGACAAGTAGCAGCGGCAGTAGCAGAAAGGTC
>CAYTNC010000349.1:0-2664 GCA_964438935.1 uncultured Bacteroidales bacterium | reverse complement strand
CAATAAATATTGGGCTTTAAATAATCTGAAGAATTTTGCCCGGACAACAATGATTCTATTTTAATCCTTTTTTGTTTCAGAAGAAATGATTTCCAATTGCTCCCACCTTTTTTTCCACTGCTTCTGCTCAATTCGTGCTGTATATATTTCCAAACTTGTCTTTGGTGTGGGCCTGACAACCAGTTGAAACAGATCTTCCAGCCCGTATGGTGCTGTATACTCAATTTGTCCGTTATCTGACAACCTTACCGCTACCGAGGTGGCCGTTTCGGGCCACCACGACAGCGCATCAGAAGAGTCTTTATAGGGCAAATGGTTGTTCTTTATATGCATACGCGCCTGATTCTTTACCGACCAGTTAGCGCCCGGGTCCATTGCTCTAAGCTTGCTTTCAATGATCAGGTCCTCTCTTTCCGAATCCCTGGTTTTATCGAAATAAATCACATCCAGGTCGTTGAGCTGGCTCCGGTTTTTACCATGCTTCACATCCCATATTTTGTTTCGCACAAATCCGGCGCCGATCCAGCAATCACTTAGCCCCAGGCTCCTGACGACTGCCATCTTTTCCATCATCCAGGAATCCCGGGCAATTATTTCAATCAGTTCCCGGCTGTATAGCATGTGGCATGGCGGTTTGTTCCTGTAATAATGTGCGACGTGTAAAGCCAATAATGCAGTAGTATTGGTGTGGGGCATGCCGGTACCGAAGATGTGGCAGCCATTAGTGATGAAAGCCTTTGTTGTATTTTTCGATGGCACCGATGATGTTATCTGTGTCGAAAACGGAGTTTAACCCTTGTTCCTCGCAAGGCGGATCGCCCAATAAATCATCGTTTTGAGAAAACCAGGGAGCGTTTTTTGTTCCCGGACGACCAAAACCCCCATAAGACCAAAAATTACATCCAGCCAGATTTTCTTTATTTATAAAACTCTCCTGCATTCTTTGAAAAACAACACTGTAATATTTATCCCTGTTTTTTGTCGTTGCCAACGGAGAAAAACTATGACCGTCACGCGGGAATCCAAATTCTTCAATAACCAGAGGCTTTCCTGTTTTTTTTGCCACTGCCAGATGATTGTCAATGTATTCTTCGGTATTCTTAATGGCAGTATTTAATGTGCTGTCTAAATTTGTTTCGTCAATCCAACTCCAGTTTTTAGGCCAAATATGAATGGTGAAATAGTCCACTTCAGGAATATTGTGCAGTCGTTCATACAATTCCATTGAGCCTTCGCTGCCCATTATACCTTCGGAACCCACAGAAACAAGGTGATTGCTGTCGATTGACTTGATCAATTGAGCTGCGATTTTCATGTTTTGTTCAAAAGCAGGTATCGCTTCCTGCGAGAAGGCTCTGGGTTCATTGCCTAACTGCCAGGCCATAATTGCAGGGTCATCTTTATAGGGTAAACCGGTAATGCCATTAATGCGTGATACGATGTTCCTGATGTGCGCCAGATATTGTTCCACACAAGGCTTACAGGAATGAAATTGCGTAATATATGCCTGAAATCCGGTCCAACTTACTGCTGTATCTACTACCGATGGGTAAGTTCCATATCCGTTCCATTCAAGGTATTGGCCATAACCTCCTGACCAATCCCAACTATTGGTAAGGTAAAGCACGGCAACCATTTTACGCTTCGACATTTCAACCAGCAAATAGTCAAGGCCTTCCAGGAGTTTCTCGTTATACACCCCGGGCTTGGTTTGTAAGGCTGGCGACACTCTTTTCGGGTGTTCTTTAGATAAATCGGCACCAACCATAATTCTTAAATTTGTAATTCCCTTTGAAGCAAGAAAATCCAGTTCTTTCAGTAAACGCTCTCTGTTACCCTCCTGGGTTTCAGAGCCTAAAATAGCGCCGTACCAAAAGTTGGCGCCAATGTAGTAATACGCTTCGCCCTGATTATAGAAAAGACCCTCTTTCACTTTTATAAACTCGGGTTTTTGTTGCCCGCAGCTGCTTAGGAGAAATGCGCCAAGCAGAAAGAGAAAAAAGCAATAGGTGCTTCTGGCAAGAAAGTTATGATTCATGGGTTAATATACTTTTTGTTATTTGATTTCACTTTATTTCCGGTTATCGTGTTTAACCCATATCAGGTCAGTTGTATTATATCCAATATCCTCTGCAATCTTAAGATATTTGTCTTTTATCTCCACAGGTATATTCAAATCGCGAGATAAAATCCATAAATACTTAAGACTTTTCCCGGCAACCAGAGCATATCTGTATTCATCATCTAGAGCTATTACATTGTAACCGGAATAAAATGGTCCAAAGAATGATACTTTAAGCATGGCGATGTTTTCTTCTCCAACAAACTTTGCCTTAGCAATTGCTTGAGTCCACTCTCCTTTTATTGTATCATACCCTTGGTTGACAACCTTGATAGTTCCGTTGTCATTTAAAGAATATGCTGCAGTGGTATTGTTCAAATCCCGTTCATATTTAAAATCTTTTCTGGCAATCTCATACCATTTACCGAGGTATCTTTCTTTATCAAAAGGCTTTACCGCTGTTGCTCCATTCGGTATGGTAGCGCAAGAATATAATCCGGCCATAACCGCGCATATTAAGAGTAAATAAATAAATTGTCTTGTTTTCATTTTTTATCTAAAATTAGTAGAAATATTAATTTAAAATCAGATTTAATTTTTAT
>CAYTNC010000348.1:0-2672 GCA_964438935.1 uncultured Bacteroidales bacterium | reverse complement strand
CCTCATTCAAGCCCGGTTGGAAAACCGATCGCGGTATGATTTACATCATTTACGGACCACCGCAGTCGGTGCATGTTGAACCCGGCCAGGAAAAATGGATTTATTACAAGAACAATTTCACATCTACGGTGACCTTTACTTTTGACTACACGCCCGATTCATTTTCAGTTGACAATTTTTCACTTCAGCGTTCTGATAGTTATGACACTTTCTGGCGCAGTGCGGTGGATACCTGGAGAAAGGGCAAAATTTACCTTATTGAATAAAATGAAAGCAAAAACAAGTATCATATTTGGTATTCACCCGGTTAACGAAGCATTGCGCTCGGGCAAGCCGATCGATAAAATACTTATAAAACAGGGATTCAAAAATGATGTCATTCCGGGCTTATTCCCTTCCCTGCGTGAACAGAACATACCTTTCCAGTATGTGCCCCTGGAAAAGCTCAACCGGATGACCGTTAAAAACCATCAGGGAATAATTGCACTGGTATCCGAAATTGAATACACCGAATTGGAAAAGCTGGTACCCCTGCTTTTTGAGCAGGGAAAAGTACCTGCCCTGGTTGTGCTTGATGGCATTACGGATGTCCGGAATCTTGGCGCCATTGCCCGGAGTGCAGAATGTGCCGGGTTTCACGGCATGGTAATTCCGTTAAAAGGATCAGCACAGATTAATTCGGATGCTATTAAAACTTCTGCCGGGGCATTGAATTCGCTTCCCGTGTGCCGCGTGAGCGACCTGCCTGATACAGTTAAATACCTTAAGGAATCGGGATTTCAGATAGTAGCCGCCACAGAAAAGGCAGCCGATACTGTTTATCAGGCCAACCTGCAGCAACCTACAGCAATAATCATGGGTTCTGAGGATACCGGCATTGACACGCGCATTCTTAAAATGGCAGACCAGTTGGTCAGAATTCCCATGGCGGGTACTATTCAATCATTGAATGTGAGTGCTGCAGGGGCCGTGTTGTTTTTTGAACTGGTAAGGCAACGAGGTGCCGGTGAACAGGTTTAAGTTCAGTTGTGCTTTGTGCTGTTTAAAGCAATGCAATCAAGTAAGTCTCCGATGAAAGAGGAAGCACGTTTATCAGCTGATTGTTTGTCAGCGGGCATTCCCTTTTCGTCGTACTCCTCAGTAACATGGGCCACGTGTATCCTGGCCGGAATGGTGTAGGCCCCCATTTTCCATAGAACAAACTGCAGTTGACCTATTACCTGTGTGGCGCCAAATGGGCCGGTCGACACCGCAACAAAGGCAACAGGCTTGTGCTTCCATTCATCTGTCAGCAGGTCAATCACGTTCTTCAGGCTGGCAGGGTATCCACCATTATATTCAGGAGCAATTATGATGATTGCCTGTGCTGATCTGATCTTTTCGGCAAACTCAACCGCCCCCGGAGGAGGCGCTGCCAGATATCGCAATCTTTCTTCAAACAGGGGAAAGTTATAAGCTGCCAGGTCGATAATTTCAGAAGAGGCCAGTTGATTCTCCGCAAGAAAATTCTTAAAGAACAAGGCAACCCGGTGGCTATTTCTTCCGGTGCGTATGCTTGATGAAATGATGGCGATGTGGTTCATGTCAGGTTAATTTTGCATCAGCCTTATCAGTCAATGAATTCATAATGAGAAAAAATAAGTTACGGATTTAAAGTTTGGTTAATGGAAGCTTCTACCTCATTGATATTGAAAGGCTTTCTAAAGTATTTAGAAATCATACCTTCACTTAACGCTGAAGAAATCTCATCGGTGATGTCAAATCCTGTCAGGATAAAATACACCAGATGTGGAAAATCTTTTCGTGCCTGCCTGATGAATTCAATTCCATTCATGCCCGGCATTTTCATATCGCTTATGACAATGCTGACATTGGAATTGGATTTCAAAATGTCAATGCCCTCAAAAGGTGATTCGCTGGTAACCACTTCAAATTTATTCCGGAAATTGATTGCGAAAAGCTTCAGGTTCAGCGGTTCATCATCAACATAAAGTAAAACTGGTTTATTGCTCATCTTGCTGTATTGTATTTAAAGGCAATGTAACAGTAACCTTTGTACCTGTTCCGGGATCTGAATCAAAATCAAGCTGACCATGATGTTCCTTCACTATGCTCAGGGTAATCCACAATCCCAGGCCGGTTCCTTTTCCGGCTTCTTTGGTTGTAAAAAACGGATCTGTAAGCCGGGTAATGTCCTTGTATGCAATTCCTACTCCGGTATCAGTAATGCCAATTACCAACCTGTCATCAGTCACCTCCGTTTGTATGGTGATAATTCCTTTCTCAACGATTGCCTGAGTAGCATTCACCAAAATATTCAAAAACGCCTGATGTAGTTTCCCTTCGTTACCAACAAAGATATAACTATTTTCAGTATATTTTTTACGAACTTCAACCTTATACTTCAGCTCATTATGCATCATTACCAGGCAATTGTCGATGATGGCATGTATATCGCATTTAGCAAAGGAAGTATTGTGGTACCTGGAATATTGATTCAAACTTGAGACGATATCAGCTGCACGGAATACTCCGGTGCGAATCCCTTCGATCAGCGGAGCCAGTTCCTGTTCGTGTTCCCTGAGGTTGGCCCGCACATAATTTTCAATTCCAATAGCACCGCCATTGATGAAATTCAACGGGTTGTTTATTTCATGGGCCACTCCGGCAGC
>CAYTNC010000347.1:0-2684 GCA_964438935.1 uncultured Bacteroidales bacterium | reverse complement strand
ACCCCTAATGGGGCAATGTAAGTTTGCTATAGAATCTCTCTATTACAAAGATATTTTTTCACTAGAATATTCCAGTAAATGAATATCAATGCATTACAGATATTAGCTTGACGGCTATGGGTTTTAACCCCATTCTACCATCCGGGGCTAACGCCGGGGAAGGATATGGGGCACATCTTCCACGCCATGAATGGCGTGGCTATTGATGTAATCCATCAATAATAAATGTAATTTCCGACACCCAACAACTGGCAACTCGGGTTATGCATTTAACCATGATTTTTTATCCGTTCGTCCCGGTATTCTGCCACTTGGTCACAAACATGGGTTAATCACCTGTCACATGCTTGATTTCTGCCCATACCCGTTGTATTTTTACAACTGATCAATGATTTTTGCAACACCCCTATTAAACCCTGTCATCCTGTGAACGATTATTTTCAATATGTTCATAATTTAAAAGGTGTTTCTCATTACGAAAGGTTTAAACCTGCCACTCGTGATGCAATTGTATCCTTGTTACTTCGGCCACTCGAAAGCTTTACCACCCTCGAATCCAAAATTATAGAGTACTCCAACCCGGAGGCATTGAGTTTTATTTCAAAGCATCTGGATCTTAAAAGATATCAGAACAGTATTATTCTCACAGCTAGGAATACTTCCTATGTTGATGAAGTAGATTTCGACAAGGTTCATGCCATCATCAACCTGATCCGGGTTAACAATACACAGCATCCCAATAAGTTGTTCAGATCGGTGAATACTTTGCTGCCCGATTCAGGTATCTATATTGGTGCGGTTGAAACCTACAACGACAGAAAGATGACTTTTTTCAGGAAGCACGGCAGGTTCCTGGGGCAACTGAAATGGTATGCCGATTTTTTCATTAACAGGGTAATTCCGCGCATCCGCTTTTTGGAGAGTTTCCATTATATGATCACCAACGGCCGGTTCCACAGTATTTCTCTAACAGAGAATCTTGGAAGGCTTGTTTACTGTGGGTTTGAGGTGATTGATACCAGGACTGTTGCCGGTTTGACCTATTTTGTAGCCGGTAAGGTTAAAAAACCTTTGGAAACTAAGAATCCCTCATACTATCCGGTTGTAAAACTGCCCAGGGTGGGGAAGGATGGCAAGGTAATCCGGGTGTACAAATTCAGGACGATGCATCCGTATTCTGAGTTTATTCAGGAATATATGATCAGAATGAACGGGTATAACAATAAAGGAAAGCCTTCCAATGATTATAGGGTAACCCGCTGGGGAATTTACATGAGGAAATCTTGGATTGATGAAATACCGCAACTGATACATTTATTAAAGGGCGAAATGAAGCTGGTTGGTCTGAGACCATTGAGTCGGGTAAGGTTTAGCGAGTTCCCCGAAGACCTGCAGAAAGAGCGGATAAATTACAAGCCGGGTTGCATTCCGCCTTATCTGGCACTGAACATGTTTGGAGATGAAGAGATGAAAACTGCAGAAAGAATCTATATTGATGATTTAAAGAAAAACCCGTATACTACCGATTTAAGATACTTCTTTAAAGCATGTGTGAATGTTTTGTTCAGGGGCGCAGGATGCTCATGATACAAGCATTTTATACCACAGTCCATGAATTAAAAAAACTTTTATTGGAGCATATCAGGCTCCATCTAGAAAAGTTTCAGGTCGATGAAACTCTTTAACAGTTGGTAGGCATGCTTGACGAAACCATCTTCAGTTAACTTCTCATCATCAGTTGTCTTTACCATGTCAGGTTTTTTCTTTGGGGAGTAGAAACCGTTATCCGGACTGTATTCCGGAACAAGTTGCTTACATATGGCAGCTACATCCTGTTTGGACAGGGTATATATTTTATCAAGTATCCGGTCAAGAGCTTTCAGGGTTTCAGCATCAACCGTATCTTTAACATGAGCGATTTTAATCTTGGGATGGTGAGTAGGTTTGGTTGTTTCCTCATCAGCCAGCAATTCCTCATAAAGCTTTTCTCCCGGGCGAAGGCCGGTAAATTCAACTTTGATGTCCTTATCGGGAACAAATCCTGAAAGGAGGATCATTTGATTGGCCAGGTCAACAATTTTAACAGGTTGTCCCATGTCAAAAACGAAGATTTCACCTCCTTTTCCCATAAATCCGGCTTCAAGAACGAGCTGGCAGGCTTCGGGAATGGTCATGAAATATCGGGTTATTTCAGGATGGGTTACAGTAACAGGGCCTCCATTTTCAATCTGCTTTTTAAATACCGGAATAACTGAACCATTAGAACCCAGAACGTTGCCAAAACGTGTGATGATAAACTGAGTTTTGTTTCCCTGCACTCTCGATTTCAGTTGAACTACGATCTCACAAAGCCTTTTAGAGGCACCCATGATGTTGGTAGGGTTTACCGCCTTGTCGGTAGAGATCATTACAAATTTTTTTACGTTATATTTAACAGCCAACCTGGTCAATACTTTGGTTCCTCCAACATTCACCCGAAGTGCTTCATGCGGGTTGGCTTCCATCAGGGGAACATGTTTGTAAGCGGCAGCGTGGAAAACGACTTCAGGTTGATATTTCCTGAAAATATCCTCCATCTTGTTTTGTAAGGTAATATCAGCCAGTATGGTCTGAACAGGACATTCGCTATACCCCGTCTTCAATTCATTTTCGAGATGGAACATAGGTGTTTCAGCCTGGTCAAC
>CAYTNC010000346.1:0-2700 GCA_964438935.1 uncultured Bacteroidales bacterium | reverse complement strand
TAAAGTTAAGTCCCGTATGGGACGATATAAATTTTTGCCGGACAATAGTGAAAAAGTAACTTCTTTCCGATCAGTTTTTCATTCATCCCTCAATTACTGTAATACATCACAGCACATCGCAGTTCAACACAAATTGTTGATTGCTGCTGCCTTTATGTTGTATCTTTCTTTTAAATTACTAATTGAAAGAACAATGATGAAACAACCCACAACCACCTGCTTTGCAGGTTTTCAAATGTTGGCGGCACTTTCCGGGGCTTCCGGTTTCGGCCGGACACCGGGCAGTTTCAGCTATCGCACAATTCTTAAAAATGCAACAGGAGGCCCGAAAGCCAACACCCTTATGCGGGTCCAGGTTTACATTTCAAAGCACAGCCCTTCGGGTTCCGTAATTTTTATTGAAACGCATCGTGGAATTACCAATGAAATCGGCTTAATCAGTTTGAAAATCGGATCTGTAAACTGCGACGCGTTTTCAGCTATTGACTGGACCGATGGTCCTTATTATATCAGGCTCATAGTAAACGGAGTAGAAACCGGAACCCATCAATTGTAGAAAGAAACCAGC
Source organism: uncultured Bacteroidales bacterium (assembly GCA_964438935.1). Lineage (GTDB taxonomy): Bacteria > Bacteroidota > Bacteroidia > Bacteroidales > UBA10428 > UBA5072. The sequence continues at coordinate 2,132 of CAYTNC010000346.1, read as the reverse complement.
CAACGCTGTTAAAATGGGGAGTAACTTAGAGAACCACCATCGCTTTCCTGCCGGATGATTCTAATAACCCATACCAAGAACACGTATGTTGAAAGTTAAATGCATTAGTTAACTGAAAACATGAGTTGCTCCCCAACAGCGTTTCTTTAATTGAAAAATCTTTTTATTTATATAATTTAGTTGACGATAAGTGACTTAAACAAAATCATATTCGGGCCAGCGTATTGCACCGACAGTCAGACATAATGAAAATGGGTTACAACAAAGAGCAGAGAAAAAGATGGTATTATAACCTGGGACTGCTATTTACAATAATTGGTTTTTCCATCTTTCATTTTTATGATATTCATATTTATCCGGAGATTACACTTAAAGTATTAATCCGGGGCTGTTTTATTGGTTATTGCATTCTTTTACTGGTCGCCCTTAAATACACTCCAAACAGGTATCTTCCGGTATTTGATTTTCTGATCTTCATACCTGCCTGTCTGATCATTACCATTCAATGCTTGATTAGTGACGGTTATGAGAATGACAATTATACCGGATTTGTAATGATCATCTTCATTGCCTCAATGCTTTTTGAAATCAAAACCATCCGGTTTGCCATTCTTTTGTTAATCACAACCAGCGCACACTTCATTATTCTTGCCTATTACCCGGTATTTTCTGCCAAGGGCTTTTATTCTCACTTAATTTATATTTCACTTGCAGCAGTGATGGGCCTTATTATGAATATACTGGTTAATCAGATGCGTGAAAGAGAGAATCAGAATCTGCAGGAAAAAGATACGCTGCTCCGGGAAATCCACCATCGTGTTAAAAACAACCTGCAACTGATCGTCAGTTTGCTGAATCTCCAATCAGGTGCCGTGAGTGATTCTGAAACAAGAACAGCCCTGGTTGAAAGTCAGTACAGGGTAAAATCAATGGCACTGATACATCAATTGTTGTACCAATCGGAGATGCTCTCCCGGGTTGATTTTTCCGCATACCTGAAACAACTGATCCATTCGCTGCAAAGCACCTATATGCTGCCGGATAAAAATATCCTGTGCAACATAAACGCTGAAAATATTGAATTTGATATTGAGACGGCTATACCGCTGGGACTGATAACAAATGAACTGGTTACAAACGCATATAAATATGCATTTACTCATTGTAAGGAAGGAAGGATCGATATTTCAGTAACAAAAACCTCGGAAAACCAGTATCTGATGGAGGTATCCGATAACGGAAACGGTTTGCCCGCTAACTATAACCTCGAAAAAACCAAAACCCTGGGACATAAACTGGTAAATTTGCTCACCAGGCAAATTGATGGTAAAATCAGCTGCATGGTGAACGGAGGTTCCTCATTCAGATTAAGCTTCCCTGTTAAGCCCAAAGCAAATCACAGTAAAAAATAAAACACATACTTGTTTTCAACCGGGATACAGCATAATTGACTCTGATCCGGGCTTAAAGACAATCATTAGTGTTCGCCTTTATGGCAAGTAATTCGTTTAATTAACAACCAAAGGTGTTTATTAGCTTGCTCCATAAAATTTAAGCTCCACGAATACGTTAAAGAAGGATAAAAAATGTTTCAATATATTAGCATTTTTATTCGGTGAAAAACCTGATGAATATTTCTTGCATCAATAAAATTGGCATGCGTCGCAAATTACTTTTTCTGACTTCATTGTACTTTGTATTAACCATTAAAACACAGGCTCAGGACTTTGAGGTAACATTTGATGATGCACCTCCTGCATCCGTGAAACATGAAAAAATCAATGATCAGCCAAAAGAGCAACAACAGAATACCACATCGGTTGATACGGCAACCTTTTATTACGAAAAGCAGAGCAACAAAGCAGATACAATCCGGTTATCCATTGTTGAAAAGGCCAGGGAATATTTGGGCGTGAGTTACCGTTACGGCCGATCCGATGAACAAGGCTTTGATTGTTCGGGTTACGTGAGGTTTGTTTATTCAAAATTCGGCTTCACCCTCCCCCATTCTTCATCAGAACAATACAAGCAAAGCCGGCACATTAAAAATCGCAAAGCCCTGCCCGGCGACCTGGTTTTTTTTCAAACCCGCGGAAAACCAATAGGTCATGTGGGCATTTACCTGGGCGACA
>CAYTNC010000345.1:0-2701 GCA_964438935.1 uncultured Bacteroidales bacterium | reverse complement strand
TTATTTTAATTTTACAAGATGTTTTCTGATTTTTATTTTCTTTTATCGATACAACAGCCTATTCACAATGAGCCGGCTGGGCCTGGCATCTCTTTATGAAACTAAATATCCCGCGTCAGCAACTACATCGCTATGCCTATCTATTTGGACTGGCATTCCTGGTGAGTTGTCTTCCCCTTTCCAAATACTTACTGAGTGTGGCCCAGTTTTTTCTGATTGCCAACTGGCTCATTGAAGGACACCTCAGCCAGAAATTTCGGAATTTAACGCAAAAACCCGCACTGCTGCTCTTTGCTTCACTGTTCCTCGTTTATGCATTCAGCCTGCTCTATTCGCACAACTTTGAAGCAGGATTTACAAAGGTAAAAAATGTGTTGCCGGTGCTCGTGCTTGCACTGATCATCGGAACATCGGAACCGCTCTCAAAGGTCCACACCAAATGGCTTTTAACACTGTTTTTTGTGGCTGTTGCTGCCGCATCCCTGGTTTGTATCACCCGCTATCTCACCAATACCGCCCAGTACGATGATAACTTCAGAAAAATCTCGGTTTTCATGCATCATGTGGTTTTTTCCATGATGATCAATATGGCCATCTCCGTTTTACTGTATTTCACCTTTTATAACAGGTATCCGGCACACCTGATTTGGAGACTGGTTTATATTTCGGCAGCAGCAGTACTTGCAGCATTCCTTTTCTTTCTTGGTTCGGTTACGGGTATGGTTACCTTTTTGTTTGTAATTCTTGTTTTTGTATTGAACCTGACCCGGGCAAAAGCTGCCGTGCCGGTGCAAAATGTCATTTTTATCCTTACAGCCCTTGCAGTAATTGCACCTGTTGTATGGCTTTTCCGCACCTATCAGGAGAATTTCAACGCCGAACCTCCTGACCCGGCACAGCTTGAGATAGTCACTCCGGGCGGACACCCCTATACTCATGATTTGTCAACCGGCTTACAGGACAACGGCTATTTTACTGACATCTACATCTGTGAACCCGAATTGCAAAGGCAATGGAACAGGATCAGTAAAATACCTTACGATCAGCTTGATGGCAGGGGACAGGCCATTTTCGGCACCGTGAAACGATATCTGACTTCACTTGGGCTGCGTAAAGACTCGGTTGGCCTATGCATGCTAACGCCTCACGACATACAAAAAATTGAAAAAGGCCTTGCCAATTATAAGTTTCAAAGTAAACCCGGTATCAGGCAACGTATCTATGAAACGTTGTGGGAAATTCAGGTGCTTTCAAAATCAGGATACGTGCAACGCCATTCTCTGGGTCAGCGTTTTGCCTTTTACAAAACAGCAGCATCTGCTATCAGAAACCACCTTTTATTTGGGGTGGGGATTGGTGATATGCAGGACGCCATGCTGGAGGAAGCCCGTAAAACCAGGCTAAATGTTGACCCCCGATGGGAAGGTCAGCCTCATAATCAATTTCTTTCCTTTCTGCTGGCTTTTGGAATTTTTGGGTTTGCCTGGATTTTATACAGCTGGATAAAGGCCGCGCTGATTTCAGGGGCATTCAGAAACCTGCTTTTCAACATGTTCTGGTTGATTGTATGGATCACCATGCTGGTGAGTGACCCCATCCATTCCTATTTCTCCATCATGTTCTTCGCCTTTTTTGGATGCCTGTTCTTTGCTGAAACCAATGAAAAAAAGCCTGCTGACCGGAAATGATCAGCAGGCTTTTTCGCTTGTCAACTAATACGATCGTCCTAATACTTGTAGTGAAAGGAAGACATGATGCCGTCAAATACAGGTTTAATCCTGTAATACGAGGTATCCTGACATCCCATGGTAATAAAGTAGCCATTGTTTTTTTCGAAGAAAATATAGTAGGTCATTATCCTGTTCAGGTCAATCGTATCATTCGTACTGGTATAATAAGGCCACACCTCATTGGTTCTGATCCTTTTAAAATCCGTTGTGTTGATGGTGGTATCCTTCTCTTCAATAGTAGAAACAAAAAATGGATTTTTTTCAGTATTGATGATCCGACTTTTAGTAGCTGCATAATAAGTGGGAAGGGTGTAATCGCTCATGTTTGCATCCTTCCACACGTCAATCCACTCATAAACTGTATCTGTGGAAGATTGTTCATTTCTGTATGCATTATATACCAAACCTTTATCGGCAAGAACATTTCCGGTCCAATTACTGGGTATGGTAATATCAAAATCAAGTTTAACCTCATCATCCTTTTTGCATGAAATAATGGACACAGCCATTAATGCAAAAACCAGCAATAAATTGCGAAATGAAAGTAGCTTCATAATTCTTAATATTTAGTGTAAAACTTATTATTTAGAAAGTAAACGTCAAAGTTAGTATAATTATTATTACAATTCACAAGCTGTCCGCCAGCAGGCAGACAGGCCAATGAAGCTCGCCGCTCTTCACTATAGCAGCAACAAACATTTCAACCTGCCTTTAAAGCAGGCAAGCTTTCAACATAACAACAATTTCAACTTTTTTCACTTATTTCGCACTATCATTTAAACCCACCTTCATGAAAAATTACAGGCTCATCAACATCGTTTCCGGATGGATTACCTTCTGTATTGCAGCCGTTGTTTACCTTGCAACCATTGAGCCGTCGGCAAGTTTCTGGGATTGCGGCGAGTTCATTTCCTCTGCTTTCAAACTCGAGGTGGGACATCCTCCCGGAGCCCCGTTTTTCATGATCATGG
>CAYTNC010000344.1:0-2713 GCA_964438935.1 uncultured Bacteroidales bacterium | reverse complement strand
GAAAAAATGGGCGTATCACCCTGGTATTGGTGGGCAGATGTTCCGGTTACAAAGAGAGCGGAAATATTTCTTGAAAAGTGCCGGTTTGTTTCCAATGCGCCGGCAGTGAAGTATCGCGGAATATTTATAAACGATGAAGCACCTGCATTCAGAAATTGGGCCATAGAGAAATTCGGAGGCATTAATCACAAGTGCTATGAAAAAATTTACGAATTGTTGCTGCGAAGTAAGGCAAACTTTTTCTGGCCGGCTATGTGGATCCCGGCTATGTTCAACATTGATGATTCGTTAAATGCCAGGGTGGCCGATGAGTATGGTATTGTTATATCAACAAGTCACCATGAGCCCATGATGCGTGCTCATAACGAATGGTCAAATGTAAATGGCGGAGCTTGGGATTATAAAACCAATAAAGAAAAATTACAGGAATTCTGGCGTGACGGAATAGTGCGTATGAAAAACTATGAAAGCATAATAACAGTTGGAATGCGTGGCGACGGTGATGCGGGAATGTCTGAGGAAACTGCTGTGGATCTTTTGAAAACCATCATTAAGGATCAGCGTGAAATCATTACAGATGTTACAGGTAAACCTGCCGACAAGGTTCCACAGGTATGGGCTATTTACAAAGAGGTTCAGGATTACTATGACAAAGGCATGCGGGTTGATGATGATATTACCATACTTTTTTGTGATGACAATTGGGGAAACATTCGTTATCTGCCCAAAAAAGAGGACCTGCAGCATAAGGGAGGATATGGTATGTATTATCACTTCGAATATGTTGGCGCTCCCGTTTCATACAGATGGCAGAATGTAACCCAAATTGAAAGGGTATGGGAACAAATGAAACTTGTATATGAGCATGGTGTAAATAACATTTGGATAGTGAATGTGGGCGACCTTAAGCCCATGGAGCTGCCAATCAGTTTCTTCCTGGATTATGCCTGGAACCCGGATGCAATTCAGGCCAAAGACCTGCCAGCGTATTATGTAAACTGGTCAAAACAGCAATTCGGAGATAATTTTACTAACGAAATTGCGGAGATACTTTCGCTCCATACAAAATACAGCGCACGGCGCACACCTGAAATGTTAACACCTGAAACCTACAGCATCGAAAATTACAGGGAAGCAGATATGGTTGTTGAAGATTATAACCGGCTGGCGGAAAAAAGCAGGGAAATCTACAGCAAAATTCCTGAAGCGTACAAGCCGGCATTTTTTCAATTGGTTCTTTCACCTGTTGCAATGTGTGCGAATATGAATGAAATGTTTGTTTCTGCCGGAAAGAACAAATATTATGGAGAACGGGGCGCTGCCTCTGCTAATTTTTATGCCGACAAAGTGAAGGAATTGTTTGAAAAAGATGCCCGGCTTACCGAAGAATATCACAAACTGGCTGACGGAAAGTGGAACCATATGATGTCGCAAACCCACATAGGTTATACTTATTGGAATCACCCACCATTAAATATGATGCCTGCAGTATCTTATGTTCAGCTCCAAAGACCCGCTGAATTGGGTTATCTTCCGGAATATGGCAGCAGACCTGAGTGGGGTTGGCTCGATGTGCAGGCAAACTGGGACTTCATGAATAACCTGCCTCTATTCGACAGGGTTAACAAACAGGATTACTTTGTTGATATCATCAACAGAGGGCAGGAATCGTTGAGCTATACCATAAAGGCACAAGATAGCTGGATAAAACTTTCAAAAGAACAGGGAACAACCCAGTATAATGAAAAAGTTTATGTAAGTATTGACTGGGAAAAAGCACCTGAGTCTGATACTGCCGGTACTATTCTTATTTCGGGAGCAGGTAAAGAATATGCAGTTGCAGTGCCCATAAGGAGCAACCTGCCAAAGGTATCCGGCTTTGCAGAGAATAACGGTGTTATATCATTCGAGGCCGCTCATTTCACCCGAAAAACTGACACAAAGGAAGTGAGCTGGACGGTTATTCCCAACCTCGGACGCACCAATTCATCACTCATTATTGAACCGGTGACCGCAGGCAGACATACCCCGGATATTAATTCACCTCATGTTGAATATGATTTTACCGTTTTCGAAGCCGGCGAATTGACTGTAAACACGTATCTGTCGCCCACCCAGGATTATAAGAAGCAGGGAGGACTGAAATTTGCGATTTCAATTGATGATGAACAACCTCAGATAATAAACATAAATGAAGGTGAGATCAAACCTGACTATGCGTATGCCGATTGGTGGATGAGGTCTGTTGCAGATCACATTAAAATAAGGAAATCAAAGCATCAAGTTGTGCAACCGGGTAGGCACACCCTGAAATTGTGGATGGTTGATCCCGGAATTGTTTTTCAGAAATTTGTGATTGATGCTGGTGGACTCAAATCAGGTTATTTAGGACCTATTGAGAGCAATTATATAAAACCCGAATAATAGGTTATGCACATCCATCCTGATTATTGCACTACAACATACAGTTCCTGATTACCCTGGATGCGTCGGGAGTAATTTCTTTATAACATAATTATTATCATATATAGAAGTATATATTTGTTCTATTTTTGTAGTAAGATTCATTGGTTGTAAGTATCTTATTAAGAATAGCATTAATAAAACCTTTATATATGAAGTACCTGATTGTTGGCGGAGTAGCAGGTGGGGCCACTACGGCTGCTCGTCTCCGGCGTTTGGATGAAGCCAGTGAGATTGTCATTTTTGAGCG
>CAYTNC010000343.1:0-2715 GCA_964438935.1 uncultured Bacteroidales bacterium | reverse complement strand
GTGAACTCCTGCAGTTAAAGGAATGGAAAAGCTGACTGCAGGCCAAAACAATGAAACTGGCAGTGCGTGCCCGTTCAATGCCTTCCTTTTCAACAAAATAAACAAGCGAAAAGGCAAGCAAACTGCAAAATGCTATGAATGCACCCTGCATCAGTATAGTTCCTCCCATCTGTCGCGTAAGAACCGATTCATTAATATCCCGGGGAGCGCGAGTCATTATTTTCTTGTCGGTTGGATCAACACCAAGCGCCAAAGCCGGAAGGCCATCCGTTACCAGGTTAACCCATAAAATATGAATGGGTAAAAGCGGAACAGGCAGACGCACAACAGAGGCAATAAACATCACCAGGATTTCTCCAACGTTACACGATAGCAGGTAATGGATGAACTTGCGGATGTTATCATAAATGCCGCGACCTTCTTCAACTGCATTTACAATAGAAGCAAAATTGTCGTCGGTAATCACCATTTCTGAAACCTCCTTGGTAACATCGGTGCCTGTAATGCCCATGGCTACCCCAATATCGGCTTCCTTCACAGCCGGGGCGTCATTCACTCCATCCCCTGTCATGGCTACAATATGTTCTTTTTCGCGCCATGCCTTTACGATCATTAGTTTGTGTTCGGGAGAAACACGTGCATAAACGGCAGTTTTATCGACATTCTTTTTGAATTCTTCCTGCGACATCCGGTCGAGTTCTTCACCAGTGAAGGCCAGGGAATCCGGGGTATAAAAACCCAGCTCACGGGCAATTGCCACCGCGGTGTTTTTGTGGTCGCCTGTGATCATAACTGATCTGATTCCCGCTGTGCGACAGTTCTGCATGGCCAGTTTCACTTCAGGGCGGGGCGGATCAATCATGGCTATCAGCCCGAGAAGGGTGAGCTCTTTTTCAACTGTTGCAGCATCCAGACTTACCGGTAAGGTATCGAACTCACGGTATGCTACGGCCAGCACCCTCATGGCCCGGTCAGCAAGTTCGGAATTGGCCTGCAAGATTTCTTCTTTTTTCAATTGATCGAGGGCTGACGCCTGCCCGTTTTCTTCCAAATGTGTGCAGTTGGATAACAGAATATCAGGAGCTCCCTTTACGAAAGCAACATATTTCTGGTTGTGCTGCCGGATAATGGTCATCTGCTTCCGCTCGGAATCAAAAGGAATCTCTTCCACAAAGGAATAGGCTTCCTCCAGATTCTTTTTTGTCATACCGGCTTTACCGGCCATGGTCAGCAATGCACCTTCAGTGGGGTCTCCAATAATTTTGTGGACGCTGCCTTCGCTAACCAGTTGAGCCCCGTTGCACAATACAGAACCTTCAATGAGTTTTATAAGTCCCGGATAATCTTTGGTTGTTATGCGCTGCTCATTTTTAAGAAATTCACCATCCGGAGCATAACCGATTCCCGAAACTTCAAAAAATACGCCGGATTGAAAAACAGCCTGAACTGTCATTTCATTTTTGGTGAGCGTCCCTGTTTTATCGGAACAAATTACAGAGGTACATCCGAGTGTTTCAACCGAAGGCAGCTTTCTGATAATACAATTGCGCTTTACCATACGTTGCACGCCAAGCGCTAGTGCTATGGTTACTACGGCAGGGAGCCCTTCAGGTATTGCAGCCACAGCAAGGCTGACTGATGTAAGGAACAATTCAATCAATTCTTCTCCGCGCAGGTAGCCGATCAGAAAGATCAAACCCACCAGTGCGAATACTATAAATATGATGATCTTTCCGAATTCTTTCAATTTTTTTTGCAACGGCGTGGTATTGTCTTCTATCTCCTGAATCAGGCCAGCAATTTTTCCCAGTTCGGTATTCATGCCGGTACCTGTAACCAGGGCGCGGGTTTTACCTGCCACTACCGAGGTTCCCATATAAACCATATTTGAACGGTCGGCCAAAGCCGTGTCTTCTTTTTCAAGTTGCGCGGATGATTTTAAAACAGGAGTAGATTCTCCGGTCAAACTGGCTTCATGGGTTGCCGTGTTGCCGGTTGCATAAACAATGCGGCCGTCGGCAGGTACAAAATCGCCTGCTTCCAATTCAACCAGGTCGCCAGGTACGATTTCACCGGATGGAATGACCTGGTGTTTTCCATCGCGCACAACTTTTGAGGTAGGCGATGAAAGCTTTTTTAAGGCAGCAAGTGATTTCTCAGCGCGGAATTCCTGAATAAAACCCAACAGGGCATTCAGAATAACGATTCCGATTATGGCAAAAGCATCAACCCATTCTTTCAGAAAACCTGAAACGATTGCCGCGCCAATCAGCACCCAGATCATGAAATCCTTAAATTGATCGAGAAACAAGGCGATGGCCGGCCGTCCTTTTTTTTCTGCCAGCTGATTCAATCCATACGTTTTCTGTCTTTCAACTACATCCTTTGAGGAAATTCCATTATCAATATCACTGCCCAGTTTCCGCAAAATATCCGGAACATCTGCAGACCACCATTTTTCCATTGTACTAATTATTAGCAGGTCCGAAGGTATCATTTTGAGGCGGATTATCCAAAGAAACTTACCAGCCCCGATGATTGAAAAAACAATGATTTGATTGTGTTAATTGCAGCAGGAGAACTTCCCTAAACCTTTGATTTGATACCGGCCAGAATGAATACATTGTTTATGTCTTGTGCCTTGTTAATCTTAACTGACAGGCCCCTGATCTTGCCATAGTGTTTTCCGTTTCTGAATTCCTCTTTCAGATCGGC
>CAYTNC010000342.1:0-2733 GCA_964438935.1 uncultured Bacteroidales bacterium | reverse complement strand
ATTTTTCGTTTGTCTGCCCCGGCCACTTTACGTATTCCTATTTCTTTTGCTCTCCTGGCAGATTGTGCGGTAACTAAATTGATATAGTTGATACAGGCAATAATGAGAATTAACAAAGCAATCAGGCTACCGAGCTGCACATAGATGATATTGCCAATGTAAAAGCTTTCGCCGAAATACTTTCTGGCTGAATACAAATGAATATTTTTGAAGTTTTGCAGGGAAATCTCTGCGTTGATATCCTTATTGTTTCTTTTGATAATATTTTTGATTTTATCCTCAACGATCCTGCCATCTGTGCCTTTATTCAGTTCAATGAGGCAGGAACCCATGGGATATATCCAATCATTTTTTATTCCTATTTGCATTTCAGGTCTCAGTAAAGACTCAAAAGGAGCTAAAAACCCGAACCGGGCCTGGCTGTTATGGGGTAAATTCTTTGCAACACCAGTGACTGTTAATACAATATCTTTATATGTCAATGTTTTACCAACAGGGTCTTCGTCAGCGAAGAATTTATGTGCCATTTCTTCTGAAATAATAAGATTGTAAGGCCCGGTAAAAGCGGTATTAATATCTCCCTGAATTAGTTCAATATGAAACATCTTTAAAAAGTCAGGATCAACAAAAGATATTTTTTCAGATAGAAGATCATCTCCTTTACGCAATGATGTTCCTATATTCTCGTATCTCGAGGCCCTTAAAATTTCAGGATATTCTTCCTTAAGGGCAGCTGCCAGCGGAACGGGAGCAAAAACTTCCTGCTGCAATGGGCCATCCTTATACTGATGGTTTACAATCACACGATATAGTTCATTGGCATTGGGATAGAATCTGTCCCAGTTCATTTCATGCTGCACCCATAAGAGGATTATAATTGCGCAAGCCATGGCAATAGCCATACCTGAAATATTTATTATGGAATGGGCCGGATATCTCCTGATATTCCGGAGGGCTATTTTGAAGTAGTTTCTGATCATTTTTTTGTTATTGGTTACTGGGTACTGGGTGCTGGTTGCTGGGTGCTGGGTACCTGCACCCAGCACCTAGCACCCAGCACCTTCTTCATTCATCATCCCTTAATATTCTCCGTTACAATATGCCCGTCAAATAAATGGACAATACGGTGAGCTCTTTCGGCATGTGCCGGGGAGTGTGTGACCATCACTATGGTGGTTCCATCCTGATTCAATTCTTCCAGCAATTTCAAAACTTCTTCTCCATTGCCGGAGTCAAGATTTCCTGTCGGCTCATCGGCAAGGATCAGCCTGGGATTTGTAACCACGGCCCTGGCAATAGCAACGCGTTGCTGCTGGCCTCCCGACAATTGCTGGGGAAAATGATTCTTGCGATGCGATATCTGCATCCGTTCCAGAACAGCATTCACTTTATTTTTTCTTTCTTTTGCCGACATGCGAAGGTATAGCAGCGGCAATTCCACATTTTCAAAAACTGTTAACTCATCAATGAGGTTAAAACTCTGAAAGATAAACCCAATATTGCCCTTACGAAGGTCGGTACGCTGGCTTTCCTTATACCCGGATACTTCCTTATCCATAAAAAAGTACTCCCCGTTCGAAGGACTGTCCAATAACCCAATGATGTTAAGCAGCGTAGATTTTCCGCATCCCGAAGGGCCCATAACAGCTACAAATTCTCCTTGCCGGGCATTGAATTCAATATTATTCAGTGCCGTGGTTTCTACTTCGTCGGTGCGAAATACCTTGGATAAGTTATTTGTTTTGATCATGCTCATTTTCAATTTATGGATTTCAATTGGAATTCCAACTATTATACCATATTTATATTCTTGCTGAAAATTAATTGTTTATGTATTAAAGATAAAAATGTTTTCTTATATTTGTCTAATATAAAGACATTATATTGTCTATTATTTAGACATTATCAATAATATTGCAGTAAACTTAAAACTCCTGTTTTTTTATGATCAATAAATTATCACGAGTCAATTGCCACGGCCTTCAGGCCGTGGATAAAAAGAAACAAACATTGTTGGGGCTTCAGCCCCTGACAAATCGATTGTTATTGTATTCATTACAGGGGTTAAAACCCCAGACCAAGGGGGTGTCTGTCATCCGTTTTCCCCGACCTGAAGGTCGGGGTTATTGAAAAGACAACAACCTGATTTTTCAATACTGATACTCATAATTATTAGCTTTTTAAAATGAAAGGCAGATTGCTGATCGTAGACGATCACAAACAGGTATTAAAAGCGCTTATTCAGCTGCTTGAACCTGAATTTGACAGTGTTACAGGTATATCCAATCCAAATCAGATACTCAGTTGTATTAAAAATGATGCGTATGATGTTATTTTATTGGACATGAACTTTTCGGCCGGTGTTAACACAGGCAATGAAGGTATTTACTGGCTCAATCGAATAATAAAATCAGATCCGCTGGCTGCTGTGGTAATGATTACTGCTTATGCCGATGTGAATCTGGCTGTAAAGGCCATTAAGGAAGGCGCCACTGATTTTATTGTAAAACCATGGGATAACAGCAAACTCATTGCCACGTTGCAAACAGCCCTAAAGCTCAGGCAATCAAAGGTGGAAAATAAAAACCTCAGGGAAAAACAGAAACAGATCACCCGGAAAATTATTCAACACTATGGCCCGATGATCGGAAAATCACCGGCAATGGAGGAGGTGTTTCGGGTAATAAAAAAGGTTGCCCGGACAGATGCAGATGTGCTGGTTATTGGAGAAAA
>CAYTNC010000341.1:0-2740 GCA_964438935.1 uncultured Bacteroidales bacterium | reverse complement strand
CTCATAGCCCCTTGCGGGATCAACTGCGGCACTTGCCTGGCTTATCTGAGAGATAAGAACCTGAGGTGGCGTTGCACTGCCTGTGGCGGGACCATTTGTGTGCACCGGGGACATTGCTTAAATTGCAGTAAATAAGTCAAATAGCTTAAAGCGCTGCATTTTTTTCTCCACTTTGATCAGGATGGTATGAATTTTGGTATAGGGTAGGTAGTATTCACAAGTAATAAATACTACCATGAAAAGATACATTTACACCCCGGTTCTGGTGATGCTGCTCGCAGCATTTACAACCCTCCGGGCACAGGGCAGGCAGGACGATAATATCGGACTGCCGGGGGACAACCTGAATCTCTACGCAGTGATGAAGTTGTTCCAGGAATCTGAAACAATTGAAGGCTTTGAAAGAAGCCTGAACGATGAGAATTCAAGAATCAATAACCTCGACCTGGATGGTAACGGTTATGTAGATTATATACGTGTCATTGACAATGTAGATAAGAACGTTCATTATATTGTGCTTCAGGTGGCCATAAATGCCCGGGAGAACCAGGACGTGGCTGTATTTACCGTGGTACAGCGGGCAAATAATGAAGTGGAGATCCAGTTGATTGGTGATGAAGATTTATATGGCAAGAACTACATTATTGAGCCCATTTATGCTGAAACCCCCAATCCGGGATATAATGGCAATGCACGTGTGGTTAACGGCCAGCGTGTTGTTGTGAACCATGTTACTACGGTAGAGGTTGCCGCATGGCCCGTGATAAGGTTTATGTTTCTGCCCACCTATGTGGTATGGCATTCACCCTGGTATTACAGCTATTATCCCACCTACTGGCGTCCCTGGAGCCCCTGGTACTGGCATCAGTATTACGGATATCATAACCACTACCAGTCCTATTATTACGGTCACTATCATCACTGGAATGAGTACCGTCACCCGCAGTATCACAGCTATTATTACGGTAGCAGGAGAACTTACTCTCCGGCTGTAAGAAGCAGCATACATGATGGCAGGTATAAAAGCACATACTCGCGTCCTGAGACCAGGGAACAAGGCAGCGCAGCATATTACCAGACGCATCCTGACCGGAGAGCCGGCACATCAGGAAGCAGAACAGGTGTTTCTTCCGACAGAAGATCGGGTTCACAGGTTGCCGCACCCAGGCAGTCGGGCAATACCAGTACCGGAAGACAATCTTCTGCCTCCACTACAAGGCAGACAACAGGTTCAGGTACTGCAAGAAGACCTGAAGCCGCAGGTACGTCAAGGCAATCAACCGGCACTGCCACTCAAAGACAGCCTGCATCAACGGGAACTTCACGGCAGTCAACAGGCACTGCCACTCAAAGGCAGCCTGCATCAACAGGAACTTCACGGCAGTCGACCGGAACAACTACCGAAAGAAGGCAGTCCTCGGCAAGCCCTGCAAGGCAGACTTCAGGAACCGCCACACAAAGGCAGCCTGCTGCAACAAGTCCTTCAAGGCAGTCTTCGACCTCACAGTCGGCAGGCCAGAGCAGAAGATCTGAATCATCCCAGTCTACGGGTGTACAACGCTCCTCACAGAGGTCGTCAGTTGGTAGTTCGGGCAGAAGCTCGGGTAGCAGCAGGTCATCCGGAACTTCAGGGAGTTCAGAAAGATCGGCAGGCTCAGGATCCAATGGAAGCTCCGGCAGAAGGTAATGGTGATATCAGAAAACCTACAAAAAGAGATGCGAAACCGCATCTCTTTTTTTATTCGTGCTGGTCAAAATAACACTGTAGGAAAAGATTTTTGACGTATTTTTATAACAAAGAAAACGGGGCCATGGAATCAAATAAAATAAACCGCAGGAACTTCATCAGGAACTCGGCGGTGTCTGCAGCCGCATTTTCGTTAATGGGCAGCCAGGTTTTGAGTAATACCGTCAAAAATGCCCCTAAAAACCTGTTACCCCGTTGGAGGGGATTCAACCTGCTCGATTATTTTTCACCCTATCCGGCGCGGGAAAATGACCCGAACAGGACCATGGAAGATGACTTCCGGTGGATGGCCGACTGGGGCTTTGATTTTGTAAGAATTCCCATGGCCTATCCGCGGTATTTGGAAATTGACCGGACGAAGCAGATTACCGGAGATGATTTTTACAAAATCGACAAAGCTGTGATTGATGAGGTTGAAAAATTGGTAATGCTGGCCAATAAGTATAATTTGCATGTGAGTTTGAACCTGCACCGGGCCCCGGGGTATTGCATCAATGCGGGCTTTTATGAGCCTTACAACCTTTGGAAGGACAAGGAAGCGCAGGATGCTTTTAATTACCATTGGGGCATGTGGGCTGAGCGGTTTAAAGGTGTCCCGAAAGAGCTCCTCAGCTTTGACCTGCTGAATGAGCCGGCATACCGTGAGGATATGAACGACCAGTTCTCAAAAAGCAGCGCCTTGCCCGGAGACCTTTACCGGAAAGTGGCCAAAGGAGCCGCCGATGCCATCAGGTCTGTTAGTCCCAACCGGCTGATAATTGCAGATGGCAATAACGTGGGCAATGATGTGGTGCCGGAATTGTTTGACCTGAACATGGGGCAAAGCTGCAGGGGTTATTATCCCCATTATGTTTCGCATTACCAGGCAGGCTGGGTATGGAAAAATCCGGCTGATGCTCCCATGCCTGTGTGGCCGGGAGAAATTGACGGAAAAACCTTCAGCAGGCAAACACTCGAGGATTATTACCGCCCCTGGACAGAGCTTGTTAATAA
>CAYTNC010000340.1:0-2750 GCA_964438935.1 uncultured Bacteroidales bacterium | reverse complement strand
TCAATTGCCATTGTAACGGCTTTAAAGGGCCTTGAGGTTCCCATGTTTTGGTCGAGCAAGCGCAAGGATGCCGAAAACAACCTGGAAGAGCTCTTGAATGTTTTGTTTTACGGAATTATGAGGCCTTAATTTTTTTTGAAATATTTTCGACTATTTTACCTATTTAGTCGAATTATATAATATTTACAACATGAACGTTTTAAAAATCAATTCAATGAAAAGAAACATAGTTTTAATGATCTCACTGGTTTTTCTGAGTACCCTGCCCTTTTACGGCCAAAAACTCAGATTGGGAGTAACAGCAGGACTGAATGTATCCACCTTGTCGGAACCCGGCAATCTGTATGACAATGAAGCGCTGAAGACGGGTTTTGGCGGAGGTATCGAGATAAAATACGCATTCAATGAAACCTTCGGGATCCGGTCGGGCCTTATATATGAACAAAAAGGATTCAGAAAGGATGAGGAAAAATTTAACCGGTACGAGAAAATTACCGGCATGTACCATTATCTTACAGTTCCGCTGTTGATCGAGGGGTCCCTTCCTGTTACCGGAGATACAAGACTATATGGAGTTACCGGCCTTTATTCAGGATTCAGGTGCTATTCCGAAAATGCGCTCACGCTTGAAGGAGCTGAATCAGTAACTGCACCGGATGAAGAGGATATCAATTCAACCGATTGGGGCTGGACTTTTGGAGGCGGAGTTCAGACTTCTGCGGGAAAACACCTGATGCAGATAGGTTTCAGGTATTCGCTTGGGCTCACCGAGGTGCTGGAATCACAGCCTGATGACCGGAACAAGTCGGTTCTTTTTGGAGTTACACTTTTATTTTAGTACCTTATATAGATACATTCCAACTAAAAAAAACTCTATGAAATATACTCTATTAACGGCAACAGGAATGCTGATGATGAGCCTGGGCGGTTGCAGACACGAACCAGTAAACACCGCCAATACATCCGATACCATCCCGGTCATGGTGATGGCAGTTGAATACGCAGCAATAGATGGGCAGAGCAATTATGTAGGCGTGGCCGAAGCATTCCAGTCGATTCCTCTTACTTTCCTTTCGGCCGGAACCATTGAAAAAGTCCTTGTCAGTGAAGGAGAAACAGTAAAAAGGGGGCAGCTGCTGGCTGCTTTGAACACGGCAAGCTACCAGAATATTCTTACAGCGGCACTTGCAAAAGAGAAGCAGGCGCAGGATGCCTATGAGAGGCTTTCTGCTGTTTACAAAAACGGAAGTCTGCCCGAAGTTAAAATGATTGAAATCGAAACTGGTTTGGAACAGGCCAAAGCTGCTTCAGAGGTGGCACAGAAAAATGTTGCCGACTGCAACCTGTTTGCCCCTGTTTCGGGTATGATTGGCACCCGGTCGGCCGAACCGGGAATGAATGCCGTACCTGGTTCTCCGGTGATAACTTTGGTTAATATAGATAAAATTAACATCAAGGTAGCCATTCCTGAAAACGAGATTGCGTCTGTTTACACAGGTCAACCAGCGTTAGTATACGTGCCCGCATTGAATAATGCTCAATATAAAGGCAAGGTGGTGCAAAAAGGCGTTGTGGCCAATCCCATATCCCATTCCTACGAGATCAAGATCACAATAGATAATAAAGGTGACCGGCTCAGACCGGGAATGTTATGCAATGTGTTTATAGGCAGTAATGACACCGGCAAGGTCCTTTGTTTACCGCAACAGGCGGTAATGCTTGATGCTGCAGGCAATAGATATGTTTATGTTGCTGACTCAGTGAATTCACAAGCTTTACGCCGAAATATCACAACAGGAGCATTAACTGGACAGGGAAGCATTGTCGTTACCGGAGGTCTTGAAAAAGGAGACCAGGTAATTACCGGCGGATACCAGAAAATCAATAACCGGTCGTCAATCAAAATAATCCGCTGAGATGAACA
Organism: uncultured Bacteroidales bacterium; assembly: GCA_964438935.1. GTDB lineage: Bacteria > Bacteroidota > Bacteroidia > Bacteroidales > UBA10428 > UBA5072. The sequence continues at coordinate 826 of CAYTNC010000340.1, read as the reverse complement.
GAAAGATTTCCTTTGTGGAATCTGCCATGAAGAACCGGCAGATTGTATTCCTGGTCATTGCACTTCTGATTGGTTTGGGTGTTTTTGCCCTATTTAAAATGCCACGTCAGGAATTCCCGGTGTTTACCATACGCCAGGGTTTGGTTATTGCCGCCTATCCCGGAGCCACATCCGAACAGGTTGAGGAACAACTCACACCCAAAGTGGAAAGATACCTCTTCAGCTATAAAGAGGTTAATAAAAAGAAAACTTACTCTTATTCCAAGGAGGGGCTGATGATCCTGTTTGTCGAGCTGAACGACAACGTCAGGAATGCTGATGAGTTCTGGTCGAAGCTGAAACACGGACTGAATAACCTGAAGCCATCCCTTCCTGCAGGAGTACTGGCACTCTATGCAGATAATGATTTCGGAGATACATCAGCCCTGCTGATCTCGCTTGAAGGTGATGAGATCAGCTACCGGGAACTTGAGTTTTACCTGAATAAGCTTGAGGACCGGCTCAGGCGCATCGAATCGGTTTCCAAATTGCGGCATTACGGATTGCAGAACGAACAAATCAGCATCTGCCTTGATAAAATAAAACTGGAAAAATATGGCATCAGCTCATCCATGATCACCGCAAACCTTTTTACCCAGGGCCTTACGACATCCGGAGCTACTATGGATCTGGGCGATGCGGAAGTACCCATCCATATCTCGCCGATGTATAAAACCGAAGATGATATTGCCAACCAGATTATCTATTCGGACCCCGTTGGTAATATGATCAGGGTGAAGGATATTGCTACAATAATAAGGGAATACCCCGATCCCGATAATTACAT
>CAYTNC010000339.1:0-2768 GCA_964438935.1 uncultured Bacteroidales bacterium | reverse complement strand
AAGGGCAACATCAATACAGCCAGCATAACAAGTAATTTCTTCATAGCAGTGGTTTTAAATTTTGGTTTCTGAAAAATTCAATTTAGTTATATCAAAATCAATACCAAAAAATCAGAACTGCTGACCCATGGTAAAATGGAATTCCGGGCCATGATATCCGCGCCTTTGTTCGTTGAAATCGTAGCCTTGGTTGGGCACGTCGAATCCCCAGCCCCAGTCGATTCCCAGCATGCCAAACATGGGGAGGAATGCCCGCAGACCTACACCCATAGATCTTTTGATGTTGAAGGGGCTGAACTGGTTAAATTTGGACCAGGCATTTCCGCCTTCGGCGAATACCAAACCATATATTGTGGCCGAAGGATTTGGTGAAATAAGATATCGTAGTTCCATGGTATATTTCACATACATATTACCGTCGTTAATAGGTCTATTTGTGCCTTTTTTCAATGACCTAGGGGTAAGTGATCCGTCGGGATAGCCGCGCAGCGCAACAATGTCTGTCCCATACAGGTTATAGCCCATCATGCCGCTTCCTCCGAGGTCGAATTTTTCAAAAGGTGAAACACCAACCGCTTCATTGTAATAACCCAGGTAACCGAACTCCGATTTGGTAGAAAGCACCAGCTTCTTATATAATGCCGTATACCAGGCGCCTTTAAAGGTCCATTTGTGGTATTCAATGAATTTGTATTTCAGGCTATTTTCACGGTTGAGGATTTCGGTATTGCTTTCCGATTCAAAATCTTCAGGTTTAACATTCATTTGGTTAGCAACATTTGACCGTATGGTCATTCTTTCAGCAGATGACAATTCCCAGAAATTCTTTTCCCTAAACAGCGAATAAGGAGGGGTAAGCTGTACGGAAAAAGCGAATGACGAACCTTTTCGGGGATAAATCATCTGATCCTGCGAACTGCGCGATAATGTCAGGTTCAGGTCGATTACCTGAGAATAGCCGTCGTTAATTACAAAGCCATCGCCCCAGTTCTTTAAACTGTATCGTTGATAGCCCAATTCGCTGTACAACACAAAGAAGTCATCGGGCCAGTTCAGTTTTCGTCCTAAACCCACTGAGGCTCCCATAACTTTAAAATGCCCGTCGGAAGAACTTCCTCCCCAGCTCTTGCTGTATGGTTTGGTAATCTGGTAATAAAATGAAAGTGAAAAGCTGTTGGGTTTTTTGCCGCCGAACCAGGGTTCAACAAACGACAGGTTGTAGGATTGGTAATATTTACCATTCGACTGCGCCCTGACCGAAACGGTTTGTCCGTCTCCTGTTGGAACAGGTCTCCACGCTTTCGGGTCGAGAATTTTACGGGCCGAGAAATTGGAAAACCGGAGTCCGATGGTACCCACGAATCCATAGCCGCCCCATCCGCCCGATACTTCAAGCTGGTCATTGGATCTTTCTTCAACCGAGTATACTATGTCAACTGTTCCGTCGGAAGGATTCGGCTGCATGTTTGGCACCAGGTTTTCCGGGTTAAAATGCCCCATGGCAGCTAATTCTCTGACCGACCTGATCAGTAAGGTTCTGCTGAAAAGATCGCCGGGAACAGTACGAACTTCACGCCGGATCACGTGTTCGTTGGTTTTGGTATTTCCATTGATAATAATTTTATTGATGTGGGCAGGTTCGCCTTCCGATATCCTGATCTCCAGGTCAATAGAGTCGCCTTCAATATTGGCTTCAATGGGAGTAACCGTTGAGAACAGGTAGCCTTCATCCATATATTGCGATTGAACAGCATCATCTTCGGCATACAAACGTTTATCGAGGAAGGATTGATCATAGATATCCCCCTTTTTCATGCCGAGAACACGATTGAGTGCTTCAGACGGGTGTTTGGTATTGCCCACCCAGGTTATGCTCCGGATGTAGTATTTAATACCTTCTTCAATGGACAGTTCAAGACCAATCCTTTTGTTGTTCAAATCAATAAGTTTCTCATTAAGGATTTTTGCATCCCGGTAACCGTTCTTATTGTAAAACTCGAGGAATTTCTTTTTGTCTTCCTTGTATTGTGCGTCAATGTATTTGGAGCTTTTGAAGATATTGATGCTTTTCTGCTTGGTTTTCTTCAACGTCCGGCGCAACCTGGCATCTGAAAAAACTTCATTTCCTACGAAGTCAATATCAGAAATTTTCACCCGCTTGCCCTTATCAACAAAGATATCCAGGTACACCCTGTTTCCCAGGGATGTATCGGCTTTCTGAACAATGCGAACGTCACACTTAAAGAAACCCTTGTCGACGAAGTGCTTTTTGATTATCGTGGTTGTGTTATTGAGTACATTCTCGGTAATCTGGCCTCCTGGTTTTAATTTAATTTTTTCATCAACATCTTTGGTGTCGCTTTTATTCAGGTTGTGAATGGTTAATTTATTCAGGCGGGGTTGTTCGGTGAGCTGAATTTCAAGATAAACGGCCCTGCCTTCAATTTTGCGGGCGATGATACGTACATCGGCAAAAAGTCCGAGTGCCCAGAATTTATCGATGGCATTGGTGATATCCTCTCCGGGTATGGTAATTTCCTGACCTATTGACAATCCTGAAATGTTCACCAGGTAGTTGGTCTGCAGGAACTTTACGCCGGTAACTTCGATGTCAACGATGGCTAATTCCCTGGGCCGTTCATAATCCATGTATTCATTAACCTTAACATTGTCAGATGGTTGTCCGATAATTGGCGTGGTGAGTATCAGCAGCAAAAATGGTAAAAGGATATTTTTCATGCGGGATCAGCTGTTTACATTGATATTTT
>CAYTNC010000338.1:0-2771 GCA_964438935.1 uncultured Bacteroidales bacterium | reverse complement strand
TACATTTTGTAATATACATTTTGTAATATACATTTTGTTTAACTAAATTTGCGCATAAAATGTATGCAACATGAATTCCAAAAAACTGTTTAACCCTTTCCCTGTTGTTACTTATCAGGGGCCACGGTACTTTTGCGATCGGCTAACAGAAACAAATCAACTGATCAGCAACATCAAAAATGGCAATTCAACAACACTGATTTCCATAAGGCGAATTGGTAAAACAGGACTGATACAGCATGTTTTGGCACAATTGCCCAAGGAAATTAAAAGTTTGTACGTTGATATTCTTGACACTGAAAATATATTGCAATTTTTAAACAAGCTTACTTCTTCATTATTGCAAATGGCCCCTGAAAAAAGCGGCCTTGGTAAGCTAATCTGGGCATTCGTTAAATCAATCCGACCCGTTATCAGCTTTGACACACTCACAGGAATGCCGCAGGCAACGTTTGATTTGAAGCAAAAAGACACTGAAAAAAACGTTGATTCTATACTTACTTTTCTTGATCAGCAGAATCAAATAATAGTAATTGCAATTGACGAGTTTCAGCAGATAATAAAATATCCGGAAACAAATACAGACGCATGGCTTCGGACCCGGATGCAGCAGTTAAAAAATGTGGTCTTCATTTTTTCGGGTAGTCAACAACACTTGATGTCAGAGCTTTTTACGGCACCACAACGTCCGTTTTTCAGAAGCACATCTGTAATAAAACTTGAAAAGCTGAACTTTAAAGCATACCGCGACTTTATTATATCATTGTTTAACGATTACCAGAAAGAAATCAGTTCTTCTATTGTGGAAGATATGCTAATTTGGGGAGATATCCATACATACTATATCCAACAGATTTGCAACAGGGTTTTTGCAGCAACAGTAAAGCAGGTAACCCCAGATCTGTGGAAGAAACAAGCATTCGAACTACTTAAGGAGCAGGAAATTGTATTCATGGGATACAGAAATTTGCTTACCACACATCAATGGAAATTGTTAAAAGCTGTAGCACGTGAAGGAAAAATATATCAGCCAACCGGAATAGAATTTTCAGGAAAATACAACTTATTGAATTCTGCAACAATTCTTCGATCACTTCAATCGCTTCAACGATATGAGCTGATATATAAGGATATAGATTCGGAAGGAAAGTCCTATTTCAGTGTTTATGATGTATTTTTTCGTAAATGGTGCTGTGAAAAATGAAAAAAACTTACTATCTGTTTAACCCCGGACGTCTTTCACGAAAAGACAATACGTTAAAATTCATTCCCTTCGACGAGGCAGGCAATGAACAACAACCCAAATACCTGCCCGTAGAAAGCATTGATGATATGTATGTGTTTGGTTCGCTTGAGGCCAACAGTGCCTTGTATAATTTCCTTGGCAAAAGTGATATTGCTGTTCACTTCTTTGATTATTATGAGAATTATTCGGGATCCTTTATGCCGCGTGACGGACTCCTTTCAGGAAGGATGCTTTTGGCCCAAACGAACCATTTTACCGAGAACAAAAAAAGAATCATCATTGCCCAAAAATTCATAGAAGGAGCGTCCTATAATATTCTTAAAAACCTGAGATACTATAATAACCGTGGTAAGGACCTAGAACCAATTATATCTATAATTGAAGACTATAGTTCAAGCATTGAATCAATGGACAATGTAGAGAAGCTGATGGGACTGGAAGGCAACATCCGACAGAACTATTACGAAGGGTTCTCACTAATCATTAACGATTTCGAAATGCAGGGCCGTTCCAAGCAACCACCACAAAATGAAATAAACGCTCTGATATCGTTTGGTAATATGCTTTGTTATAGTCAGTGTCTGCGTGCTATCCATCTGACACAGCTAAATCCCACTATCAGTTATCTTCATACTCCCGGTGAACGGCGTTATTCACTGTCCCTTGATATTGCAGAAATCTTTAAACCCTTGCTGGTTGATCGGGTAATATTTAAAGTACTAAACAAGAAGGAAATTCAGGAAAAGCATTTTGAGAAGAAATTGAATAAATGCTTATTGAATGAGGCAGGGAAAAAGATATTCATTCAATCGTTTGAAGAAAGACTCAATGAGACTATCCAGCACAGAACACTGAATCGCAATGTTAGTTACAAATACCTCATACGTCTGGAGTGCTATAAACTTTCAAAGCATTTGTTGAATATGGAGGAATACAAGCCTTTCAAGATGTGGTGGTAAATATTATTTGATTGATTGAATTATTGATTGGTTGATTTAAAGAATTTTAGTTAAGATATGTATGTTATTCTTGTATATGACATTGGTGAAAGGCGGGTTGGTAAGATGCTGAAATTATGCCGAAAGTACTTACACTGGGTTCAAAATTCGGTATTTGAAGGTGAAATCAGCGAAGTAAAAATGGAAGAGCTTAAGCTTAGAGCCAAATCCCTGATGGATGAAGAAATTGACAGTCTTATTGTTTTTAAATCCCGCGACGAAAAATGGCTTGATAAAGAAGTAATCGGCCATGAACGCAGCACATTGGACAATATAATCTGATTTTAGTTGTCGAATTGGTTATTATTATGTTGCAAAAACAAATATATGAATCCGCCCTTCACTTTATCTGCTTAATTATCAGAACTTAAAACCCATTGTCGAAACTCCGGATTTTTCATATCTTTAATGATCGACGATAATCAACTCGTTTTTTATTATATTTGTCAATCTTAACAGGCTCATTTTTAGTACAATCTATTTTTCAAGAGCCGCGGCCTTTAATCGTACCAGAGTGGAATTGAAAT
>CAYTNC010000337.1:0-2781 GCA_964438935.1 uncultured Bacteroidales bacterium | reverse complement strand
CTGATTTGTGTTTCCGGAAACCTGGGAGGTGCTTATATCGGATTGCAGGTGCTTGAGCGGGAGCGGATGATGTATGAGAAGCATCAGGAACTGCAGCCCGCCCTGATGGGATATGATTACGTGTTGGAGAGGCAGCTCAAACCCGAAGCACGAAAAGATATTATAGCCCTGTTGAAGGAATTGGGAATAAAACCAACCTCGATGATTGATATTTCCGACGGGTTGTCATCGGAGCTGATGCATATTTGTGAGCAATCGGGCAGGGGATGTAAGATTTATTCCGACAAGGTACCTGTTCATGAGGAAACCCGCAGAATTTCTCAGGAATTCGGGATTGATCCGCTCATTGCGGCCCTGAACGGGGGAGAGGATTATGAATTACTTTTCACTGTTCCGGTAAGCCGGTTTGACCTGATAGGAAACAGGCAGGAAATTTCCATCATCGGGCATGTGGTTGATGCTGCCGAGGGTGCCCGGATGGTTGATTCACACGGCAGTGTTATTTCGCTTCAGGCTCAGGGGTGGAATGCGCTGGGCTGATCAGTCAGTCGGTTTCGTCAAGAAGTCCTTTAATAATACCTCTTTCCGAGCTTTTAATAAAATTCATCACATGGTCGCGTTCTTCACATTGCGGAATGCTGGCTTCAATGGCACGCAGAGCGTCGGAGTTATTAAGACCTTTCATATAAAGTGTGCGGTAGATCTCCTGTAACTCCTGAATTTTTTCGGAGGAGAAATTTCTGCGCCTCAATCCTACCAGGTTCAGTCCGGCATAAACAACGGGATCTCTTCCGGCCATCACATAGGGCGGAACGTCCTTAACTACCTTACAGCCTCCCTGAACCATAACGTGACTGCCGATGCGGACAAACTGATGCACCAGGCTTCCGCCTCCCAGTATGGCATAGTCTTCTATCACCACTTCGCCACCCAGCCCAACATATCCTGAAAGGATGCAATGGTTGCCCACATTGCAGTCGTGTGCAATATGAACATAAGATTGAAGCAGGCAGTCGTTTCCGACGATGGTGGTACCTTTTGATTTGGTGCCGCGGTTGACCGTAACATATTCACGGATGGTGGTATTGTCGCCGATGACGGCAGTAGTAACCTCGCCCTGAAATTTCAGATCCTGCGGTATGCCTGAAATAACTGCACCCGGGAATATCCGGCAATTTTTACCGATTCGGGCGCCATCCATGATGGTTACATTCGGACCGATCCAGGTGTTATCACCAATGACCACATCGCCATAAATGGTTGTGAAGGGACTGATCTCAACCTGTTTGCCTATTTTGGCATCGGGATGCAGGGAATACAATACTTGGTTATTCATTGAGAAATAATGTCTTAAAGTTCATATTAAGCACCTGGTTTCCTGGCGATCTGTGCCATAAACGCGGCTTCGATCACCATTTGTTCACCCACGAATCCTTCGCCGCGGCAAAGCGCTATTCCGCGCTTGATAGGTTCGGTAAGGATCATGCGGATATTGAGGGTGTCTCCCGGAACAACTTTGCGCTTAAACCTTACGGTATCGATGCGCATGAAATACAACAGATAGTTTTCCGGATCGGGCACAGAGCTGAGTAAAAGCACACCGCCAACCTGGGCAAGTGCTTCTATCTGGAGCACGCCGGGCATAATGGGTTCTTCGGGGAAATGGCCAACAAAGAAGGCTTCATTCATGGTCACATTTTTTACTCCGGTAACAACCCATTCGTCCATATACATAATCTTGTCCACCAAAAGAAACGGATTTCTGTGGGGTAATATTTTCTTGAGCTGGTTGATATCGAACAGCGGCGTAGCATCGGGGTCGTAGGCAGGCGGGAGGGGTTTGTTGTGACCGGCCTTAATTTGTTTGCGCAGCATTTTGGCAAATTCAACATTGGCATTGTGGCCGGGTTTGTTGGCAATGATGCGGCCTTTTAGCCTGACACCGCAAAGGGCCAGGTCACCGATGACATCAAGAAGTTTGTGACGGGCCGGTTCGTTGGAAAATGCCAGGTCAACATTATTCAAAATACCTTCGGGTTTTACTTTGATGCTGGGTTTGTGAAACAATTGGGCCAACCGGTCGATTTCCTCCTGTGAAACAGGCCGGTCCATAATCACGATGGCATTATCCAGGTCGCCTCCCTTGATCAGGTTGTTTTTCTGAAGAAATTCCAGTTCGTGTAAAAACACAAAGGTACGGCAGGCGGCAAAGCCGGTTTCAAATTCCCGCATGTCCTTCAGGGAGGCGTATTGATGCCCAATTACTTTGGAGTCGTAATCAATATGAACGTCTACAAAAAAATCGTCATCGGGGTATCCGATAATTTCAATACCCTTTGAATTATCGCGGTATTCATATTTTTCTTTGAGCTGAAAGTAATGCCTGTCGGCTTCCTGCTCCACGATACCGGCAGAGAGGATGGCCTCTACGAATGGTTTGGCACTGCCATCGATAATGGGTACTTCTGGCCCGTTAATTTCCATAAGGGCATTGTCAACCCCAAGGCCATATAATGCAGCAAGTAAATGCTCAACCGTAGTAATGGATGCCCCTTTATCGACGATGGTGGTACTGCGCTCTGTAATTTTAACATATTCGGCCAGCGCCCTGATTACAGGACCCCCTTCCAGATCTGTTCTTTTAAACTGATATCCGTGATTTTCTGCGGCAGGATTAATGGTCACCTCAACTTCAACACCTGAATGCAATCCCTTGCCCTTTAAACTTACCGGTTTGGCGACTGTCCTTTGCTTTTCGGCCATTTATTGTTTTGCTAGTAT
>CAYTNC010000336.1:0-2784 GCA_964438935.1 uncultured Bacteroidales bacterium | reverse complement strand
CTTCAAAAAAAGCTATCAGGTTTTGAACACTCAAAGGCACAGCCTGAGCCGAACTGGGGACTTTCACACAGGGCTTCGCCCTGTGCTGTTTGCTGATGCCCGTTACCTTCGGTGAGCTCCTTACGTCGGTTCAGGGCATGAACCTATACGACTTTTTGAGCCCTGAAAGGGCATTATAGCATTAGCCCAGGGCGAAGCCCTGGGTCTTATGTAAGCTCTCAAACATAAGCCCTGTAAGGGCGTAAGCAATTGACCAAATCCTTAGCTTGACGGCTATGGGCACAGCCTGAGCCGAACTATGTATACAACCAAGCAATTAATTACTCTGCAGCAAAAACAACGTTGTATGTTTTGACCACACCTTTGTAGTCAAATTTAACAACAGCTGTTCCTGTTTTTGACGCTGCCTGGGTGATGGCTACCTTAACCTCCGGATTGCTTGCAGAAGCCGATACAGATGGCGCCCCGGTTAAATTGGCGGGAACTTTACAGGTAGTTTCATAAAGATCATAGCCGACAATACCATTGCCATTGGTTGACCTCACCGGAATAAGCGGTACCTCTATTTCTTTTCCGTTGACCTGAATGCCAACCGTAGGGGCAACCGGACGAACGATTTTCTTCTTTTTCGCGCTGAATCCCAGTCCGATCAAATCGAACAGGTCTGCCGCATCAGCTCCTTCGGCAACAAGAAAAATAGCATGTTTCTTGTCGAGTTTGTCAACAAAAGAGGAAACATTGATGGTGAATTTTGTAATTTCCTGAGCAGAATTGGCAGGTACGATAATTTCACCTATTTTTTTGCCTTTCCATGTGGCATTATCCCATGGCCCGTCTAGCCAAACACTTACCTTAAATGCGCTCTTTGTTTTTGGGGTAAGGAAAAGATTAAATGCTGTTTTGTTTTTGGGCTTAACACCTTCGAATGCTTTCAAACCTTTCATGTCTTTGCTGAGCCCTCCAAAACCAAAATACTTGTATCCTATGATGTCGCCATTTTTTACCTGGGCAACAGGCATATTGTTGTCCCAAATATCCCACGAATCTGTCTGACTGCCGGTGTTTGAAAGGTAGCATGCATATCCGGCAGAGTAATACTGATAGGGATCGAGACCATAAATGTGGAAACCTTCAGAAGTTACTTCGGCTCCGGTATATTCTTTCCCCTGGCTGTCCTTTGCTGTCCAGATATTGTCGGCTGCAAACGGATCATATCCCCTGATAACCACTTTTCCGCCTTCTGCCACGGGCTTTTCATCCCATTGAACCATGGCAGGGGCAACCATTGGCTGACGGGCAAATCCGAATCCTCTTGGAGCCCTGTGATAGAACACATACCATTGGTCGTTGATCAACTGGATGCTGCCGTGCGTGTTGTGTCCGGAATATCCGGTTTGCAGTGCGGTACCATCCTGATTCAGCAGAGGTCCGCGTGAATCAACAAGTACACCGCCGCTTTTCCAGGGGCCCAGCGGAGAGTCGCCGTAGGCGTAACGCAATGCCGAATTGGTGCTGCCCAATCCATATTCCGGACCCGAATAACCGCTGTAAACCCATACATATTTATTACCTATCTTGCGAATAGATGCGGCTTCGAAAAAGTTGAACGAACCCAGGTCCTCACCCGGAAAGAGTGCAGGATATGTGGTTCCCTGGGGGTCTCTGACGACACCGTATCGGGAACTGGCGGGAATAAAATAGCCAATTGCTTCAGTTCCCGGTCTGAGCGAATACATGGTTTTCTGATCCAGCTGACCTGCTGATGACCGTTGAAATCCCCAGTAGCCGTATGCCCTGAAACCGGTTTCATAATCCGGATCTTTCGGGTCGGTGATGTAATCGATGTAAACTGCCGGATCAAAACCGAAGATGCTGCCCGGTAAGGTTGCTGTTCCTTCTTTATTCAGGTTGACAGGAGTGAAGGGTCCTGTCGGACTGCTACCTTTGGTTACCATGGCTTCCCTGTTCCAACCACGACTATGTGGGTAGAGATAGTATTCCTTTGTCCCATCTTTTCTTTTCACCTCGACCAGATCGGGAGCGTACATTACATCCCACTGTTCTTCAATCGGGTAGGTAAAAATGGGGCCATCATCACGCCAGTTGGTCAGGTTTTCAACAGGCGCCGACCAAACCCTGATGTCGGGTCCGCAATAACTGCCAAATCTGACATCGTGTGAGCCGATGACATAAATGCGGTACTTGCCTGGATTATCGGGATCTTCAAAAACACGTGGCTCTCCGTCGGGTAAATGCTCCCAAAGTGGCAGATACGGATTGCCTGCTCCGCGATGGGTAGATTGGGTAAATGCCGGATTGTTATACATAAACATAGTCATAAGCAATAGAATCACATGCTGATACTTCAAGACAAATTTAGCTCTCATCATTTTTAGTTTATTTTTATGAAAACGGGCAACAAACACAAAGTTAAAATAAAATCAATTGGGTGGGGGGACGACTAGATAAATCATAGGTCCGACTCTGGCACAGCCTATTGTCGTCAAGCTAAGAAAAGCTTACGCCCTTACAGAGCTTATATTCAATGTGTTGACTTTCACACAGGGCTTCGCCCTGTGCTGTTTTCTGATGCCCGTTACCTTCGGTGAGCTCCTTACGTCGGTTCAGGGCATGAACCTATACGACTTTTTGAGCCCTGAAAGGGCATTATAGCATTAGCCCAGGGCGAAGCCCTGGGTCTTATGTAAGCTCTCAAACATAAGCCCTGTAAGGGCGTAAGCAATTGACCAAATCCTTAGCTTGACGGCTATGGGCAAAGCCTGA
>CAYTNC010000335.1:0-2787 GCA_964438935.1 uncultured Bacteroidales bacterium | reverse complement strand
TGTGATGGAAAGGGGCTCTGCCACCTCACGTATCTTGATCCTGCCATCGGCATTTCCGGTATATACGCTGAAGAATACGCCTTCCACCTCTACATTGGCTACAACTGTGCCTTTTACCACCAGGTCGTCATATACATGTCCGAATCCATTCATACTGGTAAAGAGCTTGGCGCTGGTAATTCCGCCTGTTGTGAGATCTGTACCATTACCTGCAACAGAGCTAACCGATGTGGCAGTAATACCCTGGGTATTGCTGAAAAGAATATTCGTGCCGCTTACTGTTAATTCTGAAACTTTGAATGTGCTTTCTTTATAAAGCGCCCAAAATTTACTTCCATCGTAATGCAGGTTATGAATGGTATAGATATCGGAACCGTAATTACTGATGCTTCCTGTACCCAGGTTGGAAGTTATTCTAATAAAATAGGTATTATCGGTCCCTGCATACCAGCGCCAAATGTTTTGCTGATGCGCCATGATAAAGTAGTCCCCATTGCCATTCACCGTAATATACGATCCCTTTGAAAAATAATCAGCTCCTCATGATCCAGAACTGGAATAATCGCGATAACCCCGGTATATGAGTTGAATTGCAAAATCAGCATCTGCCTTTTTTGCATACATGATATCGGGATGCGTATAATCATCGCCCGAACTGCCGTGGCTGTCGGTATAGGTCAGGTGCACACCACCATTGTCATCAACACCAATATCGGGCATGGAACACTTTCCAGTTCCGCCAATACTCTTTGATACAATTGTGTCTTTTGCCAACCAGGTGATTCCATCATGTGATAAATAATACAGGGTGTCTTTTGCCACAAAAGCAATATGCGGATGATTAACCTTGTCCACTGCCAGGCATGCCTCAGCTCCATTGCCCAGGAATGTTTCGGCCGACCACACACCATGGTTATCAAGCCTGGCATAATATAATTTTCCGCTTCTGCCATACACCACATCAATAAAATCGGTTCCCGATGCTGCATCCAGTACATCGCCGGTTACCACAAGCCCGGTTGAGGGGTGCGATAATGTCTGTGCGTCTGATAACGCGTTGCCGGCAAACAATGCTGTCAACGTCAAAAGCAACATACATGCCTTTAATGTATAATTTCTCATAGGTATGGAATTTAAGTTTCTACTCACCACCACCGCGGTAAAGCAATTGCTTTTCTCTCGCGTCACTATAAATAAATAGGCTACAATGCGCCTGTCTCCTGTAATGATTACGGTGAACAGGGCAAAAAGGTTCAAAGATTTTTACTAAAGGAGTGATTTGGATGTCAAAGTACACAAAGACATCTCAAATAACCATAGCCGTCAAGCCAGGTGAGCTCCCCCGTCACTTCTTATCCTTCCCTGCTTCGGGTTTCTCTTTTGGTGCCGGAGCGGGTTCAACAGGAATGGTTTTTTCAGTATTGCCTGCCTTTTCTTCTTTTTTGCCTGTGCCACTTAAGAAATCGGGCAGTTCCAGTCCGGCCTGGTTAAACAGGTCCTTCATGGGCGGAATGGCAGCCAGCATGCTGGCAAAGTAATTGGCCGTAGCCGAGCCTTTACCGTCTTTACCGGACGACATGGTATCCCAAACGGTAACCTTGTCAATCTTCAGGTTTTTGATTGCTTCAACCTGTGTTCTCACCAGTTCGGGCAGCTTGTCAACGATCATCATCATGGCAGCCTTCTGGGCGTCATTGTTGGCGGCATTCACCAGCTTCTCAAAACCGCTGGCCTGCTTGCCCAGTATTTCAAAGATACCTTTGGCCTGGGCTTCCATTTTCATAAAGATGGCATCGGCGTCTCCCTTGGCATGCCTGCGGGTTTGCTCGGCGATGGCCTCGGCTGCAATTTCAATTTTTTGCTTGTCGATTTGTGTGGGAATAATGATATCCGCAACCTGGGTAGCTTTTTCTTTTTCAGCCCTTACGGTTTCAGCAGCACGCTCAGCATCATAAGCTTCTTCGAGTGCTTTGGCCTGAGCTACCTTTTCAGCAGCAACAGCCTTGCGCTCAGCCTCTGCTTCCCTTTCACGACGGGTGGAATTGGAATTAGCAACCTGAATTTTTGCCGTATTTTCACCTTCCACAGCGTTGGCATTTGCGGATGCTACTTTGATACGCTGGTCCTGCATGGCATTGGCCTCACCAATTGAACCATCACGGTTCTTTTCGGCCACACTGCGTTTGGCATCATTGATGGCCTTGGCGGCAGCTTCCTTACCCAGAGCCTCTATATAACCCGATTCATCGTTAATATCTGTAACGTTGACATTGATCAGCTTCAGTCCCACTTTCTTTAATTCCTGCTCCACGTTTCGTGAAACGGCATCCAGGAATAAATCGCGGTTGCTGTTGATTTCTTCAATATCCATGGTGGCTACCACCAGACGAAGCTGACCGAAGATGATGTCCTTGGCCAGGTTGCTGATATCCGCCTGTTTCAGTCCCAATAACCTTTCAGCGGCATTGCTCATCACACCGGTTTCGGTGGAGATACCCACCGTGAAAATCGAAGGCACGTCAACCCGGATATTTTGCTTGCTCAGCGCACTTTTCAGGTTGATCTCAATGGAAATGGGCGTCAGATCCAGGAATTCATAATCCTGTATAACCGGCCAGATGAAAGAGGCCCCTCCGTGAATACATCGTGAGGAACGCGATTCGATTTCGCTTCCCTTCCCTATTTTACCATATATGACCAGGATCCTGTCCGAAGGACAGCGTTTGTAACGACGCAGGAATGTGACGATGAGGATAAAAATGAAAAGAATGGCCAGAACGACCACTA
>CAYTNC010000334.1:0-2793 GCA_964438935.1 uncultured Bacteroidales bacterium | reverse complement strand
TGCCTGTTATGATCCTGATTTGGGTGGCAGCAAAGGGATCATAACCCTGCATGCCATATTTACTGATCACTATTCCCAAGGCCTGCCCGAGTGCTCCTCCGAAAGCATAAAGAATTCCTCTTAACGATTTGTTGATTGAAAATCTCCGGTTTTCCTTATCGTGTGTGAACATGGCAATAACAATGCCTGCCATGGTGATTACAATGCCCAATATAGCCAGTAAACTGAGTTGCTCATCAATCAGGAACCAGCCGAAAATTGCGGCCATGGGAGGTGCCAATGTCATGATGAGCATGGCAAACCACGAGCCGATGATGGTATATGATTTGAAAAGGAAAAAGTCGCCCAGCACAAAGCCAATGATTCCCGATATTGAAAGCCACAGCCAGTTGTGTGCGGTGGCGTCGGTGGGCAGAATCAGGCCCCGCATGATCAGATTCAGCAGGGTGAGGAAGAAAAAGCCAATAACCAACCTGATTATGTTTACCGGCAAAGATCCAACCTTTTTGCTGGCCTTTTCAAATGACAAGGCGGTAATCGCCCAGAATACCGCTACCAGCAAAGCTGCAAATTCGCCGTAATGTTCGGAAATCATAATTTAGGTTGAAAGGTCAAAAGTAGACAGACTTTTCAGATAAGCAATTGCCACAGTTGGTCATCATTCTATACGCATCTTTTATTTCAACCATTGATCCAGCCATCCAAAAAATTCACGTTGCCAGAGTATGCCGTTTTGTGGTTTCAGCACCCAGTGGTTTTCATCGGGATAAATCAGCAGTTTGCTGGGAATACCGCGAAGCTGTGCCGTGTTGAATGCCTGAAGACTTTCGGTATAAGGGATGCGAAAATCGTTCATTCCGGTAATCAGCATGATTGGGGTATCCCATTTGTCAACATGAAGATGCGGTGAAAATTCTGTAAAACTCTTTGATTTTGGCTTTTTCCAGTAATACCCACCCAGGTCGTGATGCACAAAGAACATCTCTTCGGTTGATGCCGACTGGCTTTCGAGGTTGAACATGCCGCAATGTGATATAAAAGCCTTGAATCTTTTGTTATGATTGCCGGCGAGGTAAAGTACCGAATAGCCGCCATAGCTGGCGCCCACAGCACCAAGCCGGTCGCTGTCAACATAAGGCTCCTTGCACAGGGCATCAATGGCAGTCAGGTAGTCTTTGATGTTTTGTCCGCCATAATCTCCCGATATCTGGGCATTCCATTCCTGTCCGAAAGTGGGAAGTCCCCTGCGGTTTGGAGCAACTACAATATACCCGTTTGCTGCCATCAGTTGTATGTTCCAGCGATATGAGAAACTTTGTGAAACGGCACTTTGCGGACCACCCTGACAATATAATAGAGCAGGGTATTTTTTGTCGGGACTGAAATCGGGTGGATAAATAACCCAAACAAGCATGTCTTTACCATCGGTTGTTTTGATCCATTTTTCCTCTACTTTTCCCGTTTTGATTACATCATAAATATTTTTGTTGGTAAAGGTCAGTTGTGTTTCTTCTCCGGTTTTCGGATTTATTTTGAAAATTTCGGAAGGAACTGACATGGTGCCTTTTGTCCCCACCATGATCCCTTTTTTCACAGCCAGCGCCGTGTAATCGTGAACCCCTTTGGTTACTGTGCTGATTTCATGGGTTTCCACCTCTGCCACCATTACCTGGTAGGTTGCCTGAATACCACTTATAAAGTAAATTTTTTCACTTTCAGCATCCCATACAAAATTGGATGCGTTACCGTCGTACTTCTCGGTTATACATGCTTTATTCCTGCTTTGCAGGTCGTAAACAAAAAGTCGTTCCTTATCGGCTTCATAGCCGGGTGTTTCCATACTCATGAATGCCAGTTTGTTACCGTTAGTTGAAAATGCCGGACTCCGGTCATAGCCCATCAACCCTTCGGTAATGTTTTCGGTGGTTTTTCCGTCCACATCGTACAGGTAGATATCTGAATTGGTGCTTTCGGCAAATGCCTTTCCCCTAAGCTTTTTACATGTATAGGCCAGCATTGAGCCATCGGGGCTCCAGGCAATATCTGCCTCGTCAAAATAGGGTGGTAAAGGGGAGTCGTATGGTTCTCCTGAGAGGATATCAATTCCCTGACCTACTTTTTCGTCGTTAATTTCAGCAATAAATATGTGGCTGTATGCGTAATCATGCCATGAATCCCAGTGCCGGTACATCATATCCTCGAATACCATACCACTGGCCAGGGGAAGGTCGGGATACTTATCCTGCACCGATGAATCAAGCTTCACATCCTGCAAATACCAGAGCCGTTTTCCGCCAGGGGCAATATCAAAGCCGCCTATGCTTTTTTTGAAATCAGATATCACTTTTTTATCGGATCCATCGGCGTTCATTTTCCATATTTGGGACACATCGCCATCTTTGCGCAGAAAGGCAATGTAATTGTCTTCCAGCCACCGGGGGTTACTGCATGAAGGGATGCCCTCAGTGAGGTTGGCGGGAGGTTTAATGCCGTCGGTTGGAACACAATAAACCCAGCTGTGTCTTTTGTTTGTGGCAGCATCATAGCGGGTAACTGTGTATAATATGGCTGATCCGTCGGGCGACAGTTGCATATCGGCTACGCGGCCAAATTTCCAGAGTAGTTCAGGTGTAAAACGGGCATTGTTAATTTCTTCCTGAGTAAGCTGATTCAGGAAGTTTCCTTCTTCAGAAACAGCAGGTTTCTTGCTGGTATCATTACATGCGTAGCTCATGATCATTAGTAAAAGTCCTGAAAATAAGATGGTTTTGTTCATATGGTTGTGCTTTTGAA
>CAYTNC010000333.1:0-2800 GCA_964438935.1 uncultured Bacteroidales bacterium | reverse complement strand
CTACCATGGGTGGCAACAGAATGCAGGTGTAAAAACCATTCAGGGAGAGCTCATCCAAGCTTCTGAACAACTGTTCAATACCCGGAAAATAGAACTATACGGTTCAGGCCGCACCGACGCCGGAGTTCATGCACTGGGCCAGGTTGCCCATCTGGATGTTCCCACCCAGATGCATGCTGAAACTATGGCAGGTCGGTTAAATGACCTGCTACCTTTTGACATAAACGTTCTGCGCGCAGAAAAGTGTGACGACCGTTTTCATGCCCGGCACAGCGCCGTTGCACGAAGCTATGTGTATGTGATTTCGCTTAGACGTTCTGCGTTTGGAAAACCCTATACATGGTGGGTGAAAGAGGAATTGTCGGTTGAAAAAATGAAAATGGCAGCCGGAGTATTAAAAGGATTTCACGACTTTTCCTCCTTTGGCGCAGCCACTGCCGAAGAAAAATCGACCAAGGTAAATATCAGTCATCTGGAAGTTATGAAAACCGGAAACAGAATTACCATTCACATTATCGGTTCGCATTTCCTGTGGATGATGGTTCGCCGGGTCACCGGGGTGCTGGTTCACGCCGGAAAAGGAAAATTTACCCAGAAGGAAATCATGGGTTTTCTCAACCGCTATTCCGAAAGACCTTCACAGCTTGCTGCTCCGCCATCGGGATTATATCTCGAAAGAGTCTATTACCCGGGAGAACCCATGAATTTTGAACAAAAACTCCCGATTACGATGTAAATTGCTTGCAATAAGGTTAATATAAACCAGCATAAAACCCATACCCAGTTTCAATATGCCCTGCCGGAAAATAGCGATAGCTGCAATGTTTATAGCCTTTTCATGCACCCCGATCCGCAAGACAATCTATCTCGCTGAGGAAGAACACAATGCCCTCTACATACAAAAGGCTTTAATTGTATATGAAGAGAAAAGGAACCGGGTGTTGCTCACCAATCCCACGAATACTCGTTGCTATGAATTGAAAGGGAAATATTTTACCGGCAAATGGCAACCCGGAGATACGATGGTCATCAATAACCACCTGGAAGACTTCTATAAACTGCGATTTGCCGGTAAATGTAAAATACCTTGTTGTGATTCTGGTAAAGGAGAAAAGCGCTGACTTTCTCACTCAAATGACCTGATCAACAATGTTAAAAGCATCTTAAAATTAGCTTTAATTCCATAATTAATCGATATTTTTGAAAATGGAAATCCGGTAAGTAGTAATACTACCGGGTACAAACTTTTATCTGCCTGATCATGAAATTCATAACTATAAGTGCCCTCCGGATTGCCTTATTGTTGAAGGAAAGGATTACAGGTATGGCCCTGTTTATGATCGCCCTTATCTTTCTGATATCCTGTAAACATTCTGGCACAAACCTGGAAGTTGACAATACCAGCGGTGATACCTTAGAAACCGTATTTACCCCAAATCCGCAGCGGGTGCCACATCAGGAAGCCAACACGATGAAAATCGGCTCAAAAGCGGTTGATTTCAACCTGCCCGATGTATCAGGCAGGTTTTATCAGCTTGCAGATTTTGAATCTGCAAAAGTTCTGGTTGTTATTTTCACCTGCAACCATTGTCCCACTGCACAAGCCTATGAAAACCGGATAATCAGCTTTACCGAGGATTATAAGAACAAAGGAGTAGCCGTGGTAGCCATTATGCCAAACAGTATTCATTCACTGCTCTTAGAGGAATGCAGTTATTCTGACCTTGACGACACATACGAAAGTATGGTCATGAGGGCAAAGGACAAGAAATTCAATTTTCCTTACCTCTATGACGGCGATACTGAAGCAGTATCCATCCAATATGGCCCTACAGCAACTCCGCACGCCTTTGTTTTTGACAGAAAGAGGCAACTGGTTTACACAGGCCGGCTCGATGCTTCCGAAAAGCCGGGCACTGCCAATGCAGGTGATCTGAGAACTGCCGTAGATGAGACACTAAGCGGCAAAGCTGTAACCACCCCAGAAAATAAAGCTTTCGGCTGTTCCATCAAATGGGCATGGAAAACAGAATGGACTGACAAAACAAATAAAGATTGGGCTGAAAAGCCGGTGATAGTGGAAAAGATTTCAAAAAACGGCGTTGCCGACCTGGTTAGAAACAACACCGAAAAACTGAGGCTGATTAATGTATGGGCAACCTGGTGCGGACCTTGTGTAATTGAGTTTCCCGAACTTATTAACCTGCAGCGCATGTACGGAAACCGCAATTTTGAGTTCATTTCGCTTTCAGCTGATAAACCTGAAAATGCAGATCAGGTTCTCGAATTTCTGCAGGCCAAACACGCCCCAATAAAAAACTACCTGTTCGGCAGCGATGACAAATATGCATTGATTGAAGCCATTGATCCCGGGTGGAACGGGGCACTTCCTTATAGCCTGTTGGTAGAGCCAGGCGGAAAGGTGATTTATGCAATGCAGGGATCAGTGAATTTAATTGAATTGAAAAAGAAAATAGTTGAACACCGGCTACTGGGCAGGTATTATTAACCCCGGCAAGGGGGATCAACTTGCCTTCTTTTATACGCAATATGTCCGTTTTCGTACGCCTCCTGTATCAAAAACGTACAGTGTGAAGCAACTTAAAGTTATTTATTTTAAATCGTAAATAATTAACTTATAGGTTATTATCCTAAATGGCATGAATGTTGGATATGGTCTGCGGGCAGAATACATCAAAATCATTGTTTGCATGTTCAGCAATTTCATCAGGGTAGCATTCAGGGTATTTTTCAGGGACCGGTTCCAGACGCTGATAAATATCTTTGGTTTGGCAATTGG
>CAYTNC010000332.1:0-2840 GCA_964438935.1 uncultured Bacteroidales bacterium | reverse complement strand
ATCCCAGCGCGAAGCGATGGAGGGATTGATCCCAGCGCGAAGCGATGGAAGGATTCAACCCAGCGCGAAGCGATGGAGGGATTGATCCTAGTGCGAAGCGATGGAGGGATTGATCCCAGCGCGAAGCGATGGAGGGATTGAATTTCCGGTGCAGGGATCTCCCCCAACGAAATCATAAAATAATCTCAACGCATAAAGCTATTTTTATGTGTTTTTAGGTTCAGATAAATTATTATCTTCGCAGCGGAAAAAGAAAAAGCAATGTTCGATTTCGAGAAGCTTGATGTTTACCAGGTAGTAAAGAGCAGCAATTCAAAAGTTTTGAAATTTGTTTTTGAACATGCCAACATGGATTCTTATATAAAGGATCAATGGAAACAAGCTACCCTGAGCATCATTCTGAATCTGGTTGAAGGAACAGGCCGGATGAACAGCACTGAAAAAAAGCATTACTTGACTATTGCCCGGGGCAGTGTTTTTGAATCGGTTGCGCTTCTTGAAACATCCAAAGATCTTGGATTATTGGATGAAACTCAGTTTAAGGAGTTTTATGATGGATATGAGCAGATTTCCAAAATGTTGCTTGGGATGATCCGCAGTTATTCTACGGATACGAAATAGCGGGCCCCACCAGAGGCGGGGTACCTGGTTTGGGACAAGTTCTTTATAATTATTTCGGGGTGTAGCGCAGTTGGTAGCGTACCTGGTTTGGGACCAGGTGGTCGCGTGTTCGAGTCACGCCACCCCGACATTAATAGGTGTAGCCCCGCCGATGGCGGGGTACCTGGTTTGGTACCAGGTGGCCGTCCCGCCAGGGCGGCACCACCCCGACTTCAGCCACCTTCTCAGGTGGTTTTTTTAGATAACCTATATTTTTCAAAGCCTGGAACTATTATTTTGATAAGGATGGAGATGAATTCCGGAAAAAATACCATCTAAAGTAATCTCAGGAAATATCACATATCAAAATATTTGATAGTTTTAACCGGTCAATTAGCCGGCGGCAGACAAAATCATAGTTATTAATCTCATAGTAAATAACACATCCATGGTTTCAAATACTGGGAGACTTCATGTAGTCGATGCCCTCAGGGGTTTTGCAATTGTGTCAATTATGCTGCTGCACAATATCGAACATTTTGATTTTATGTATTGGCCTCAAAACCTGCCCGAATGGATGGTAAGTCTTGACAAAGGGATAATGGATACTATGTACTTTCTTTTCGGGGGAAAATCATATGCAATATTTGCCTTACTCTTTGGATTGACCTTCTTTATTCAAATGGATAATCAGGAAAAAAAAGGAAAAGACTTCAGAGGAAGGTTTGCCTGGAGAATGCTTCTCCTACTTGGTTTTGCCTTTGTCAATTCAGCCTTCTACGAGGGCGATATTCTTTCCATATACGCCGTTCTGGCTTTTTGTTTAATTCCGGTTGCCAAACTAAGCAATAAAGTAGTCCTTTTTATTGCCCTTATATTAATGCTTTTGCCGAATGAGTGGATCAATCTTTTTAAGGCACTGCAGAATCCTGATATGCAGGTAGCCAATCCGGCCTCATGGGCTTATTTCAACAGGGCAGGTGAGTATATTACTAAGAGTTCACTTGTTGATACATGGATAGGAAATCTCACCAATGGGAAAATGGCAGTGGTGCTCTGGTCGTGGGAAAAGGGAAGAATATTCCAAAATATTGCTTTATTTATGTTGGGTATGCTGGCAGGCCGGAAATATCTGTTTGTTCCGTCAACCGAAAGCAAACGTTTTTGGATCAGGACAATCATTATTGCGCCTGTTGTTTTCATAATTCTATACACCGTTAATATTAAACTTGGACATTTTATTAATAGCGCTGCAATAAACAGGCCTCTCCAGACCATGTTAAGTTCATGGTCCAGCTTTTCATTCATGCTTATACTGCTTTCGGGTTTCACATTACTATTTCAGACCAATACCTTTTACCGGATACTTAATGTTTTTTCCCCTTTAGGTCGCATGAGTTTATCCAATTACATCATTCAATCCCTTATAGGTTCATTTATTTATTATGGGTTTGGACTCGGCTTGTATAAATATACCGGCTCTTCCTATTGTTTACTTATTGGCATTGTGCTGGCCATACTCCAATGGCAGTTCAGTAACTGGTGGATGAAAAACCACAAGCAAGGGCCTCTTGAAACTCTTTGGCATAAAGGAACGTGGGTTGGGAAATAATTTGAAGACTAACCCTGGATTTTATATTCGTAAGAAAGTGAGAACTACGTGCTGAAGTTAATGACGTCTTCTTATTCATTAAATTTCAATCACCCCCTTGGAAATCATGCACTTCACCTCGGCAGTCAGGTTTTCGGGCAATTTACCCTGATGCGATTTCAGCTCAATCCGCATATCAGAAAAGACAACACCGGAAGATTTGTTTCCGGCATGCTGCTCGGGTACAATCATTCCGCAAATCTCAATCACCGGAACTGCATGATGGGTGGAAAAATACCTGATCAGATTTACCGGCTCACTGATTTCGCCCTGTTTGGAATTGGTGAATTCAACATATAAATCCAGTTCCGATAAAAGTCTGGACCATTCACTGCGGGGCTGATCCATCAACTTATTAACAAAAACCTGCACGATATCAATAACTGAATCCGCATTTTCCAGCTTAAACTCCTTATATGGCTTGTCGGTTGTAAGTACAAAAGAAAACTCTTTCATGTTGAAGATCTTTATTGTTTATTCTAAGTTAACCGTTTTTATTGAATCTCATCGCTGTTCCTGATCTGCACCCTGCGAATTTTTCCGCTGATGGTTTTGGGCAACTCAGTGACAAATTCAATAATACGCGGGT
>CAYTNC010000331.1:0-2843 GCA_964438935.1 uncultured Bacteroidales bacterium | reverse complement strand
CATAATCGAGACATAACGATTCGATCAGCCACGATCCCATTTTACCGGCACCAAGTACGAGAATTTTCATGGAAATTTATTTGTAATAAGAATTAAGAGTTGAATTATAAAGCATGCTCTATCATAATAATATGTTGCTATAAACCACGGAGTGGTTTAATGTGATTAGCACCGGGTGAAACCCGGTGAAGAAAAGCTGCGTCGGTATTGTCAACCACGGAGTGGTTGAATATAACTGAGTAATTTGCCATGGTCAAATTCAACCACTCCGTGGTTGGAGATGAATGGAATGCTTTATAACGCCGGGTTTCACCCGGCGCTATTCGTATTAAACCCCTTAACAGGGGTTTTGTAATACACCCATCCATTTTATTCAACTCTAAATTTATATTTCTAAAATCGCAATATCTCCTTTGAAAAATATGCCCCCTCCAAAGGGGGATAGTTGCTACTTCAAAACACTATTTGTTAAATACCCTGCCAATTCTTTGTTCCTGCATCATCAGGTCGGTAAGAACTATAGCAGTTGCAGCCTCAATTACAACAGGAATTCTCAGTGCAATGCAGGTATCGTGCCGGCCCTCAATTTCCAGGTCCTGCATTTCCCCGGTTTTGATATTCATGGTTCTTTGTTTCTGATGGGTACTTGATGTGGGCTTTACAACAACCCTGAAAATCAAATCGTTGCCATTACTGATGCCGCCGTTGATTCCTCCCGCATTATTGGTTGCAGTGCGGCCATCGATGGAAATCAGCTTGTCGTTGTGTTCACTGCCCCACATGCTGGAAGCGGCAAAACCGGCTCCGAATTCAAGTCCTTTTATAGCAGGTATGGAAAAGATCATGTGACTGAGAACGGCTTCCACAGAATCGAAAAAAGGTTCCCCGATACCCACAGGCATTCCGGCAGCGGAACATTCAATGATGCCTCCTATGGAGTCTTGTTTTTCCATCGCCATGTCAATAGCCTTTTCCAGGTCGGTCATACCGCCTATTTCCAGTATTTTAGTTGCCACTTTTACCGGAGCAATAAGTTTTTTGGCAATTACACCGGCAGCAACAATTCCCAAAGTAAGCCGCCCCGAAAAATGACCACCCCCCCGATAGTCCTCATAACCGCCATATTTTTTAAGGGCAACAAAATCAGCATGTCCCGGACGCGGGGTTTCACGCAGGCTGGCATAATCCCTTGACCTGGTGTTGGTGTTTTCAAACACAATGGATAGGGGGGCACCTGTGGTATGGTCGTTGAATAAACCTGAGATGATTTTGGGAACATCAGCTTCCTGGCGGGGTGTCGTTCCTTTGCTGCCACTTCGCCGGCGGTTAAAATCTGCGGTGAAATCATCAGGGCTTAGCGAAAGTCCGGCCGGACAACCATCAATGGATATACCCACACCGGTACCGTGCGATTCGCCAAATATGCTGATTCTGAATAGTTTTCCAAAAGAGTTCATAAATGCTAGATTTGCTGAATTTCCAGAATAAACTGGTTAAGTCTCTCATAACTGATCTGTCCGGGAGCCGTTGTGGCATATTCATTCAGAGAGGCATAGGTAAACTCTGCTCCAAGAAAGGGGGCAACAATGCGGCTGATTCTGCCCAGATCACCCATTCCAATGGCAACAAGGCGTCCGGGAGCTTTGTATAATGAAAGAATTTTTGAGTTATCGCGGTTTACATTCACATGGGTGGCAATCTTGGCCAGATCGGCTCCCTGTTTGTAACATTCCTGTACAATATGTTCCAGTTCTTCCAGGTCAGGTGTTTTCTCGTAGTTGTGGTAAGAAATGATCACATCGCACTGGTGGCTGTGCGCAAAATTAATCAGGTCGTTCTTATAAGCTTCGGGAGCTTCATATTCAATATCCACGTAGGTTGAGCCCGCTGCAATGGCAACCTTCAGCATCAGGGCACGATCTTTGTCTTTTATTTTGCCGGGCCTGCAGGTGGCGATCAGCTTTTTTCGCAGTGAAAACACCTTACGAATTTCCTCATCGTTAAATTCGGTAAGATCAATCCTGATCTCCGCCATGTCAACCTTTGCGATGGCCTTAAGGCAAACTTCCACATCTTTTTCAGCTACAGTGGCACAAATCATAATAGAGTCTTTTTTAATTGGGTTAATGATACAGTTTCAACAAGAGCATGACCGATCCGATTGATAAAAACCATATGCAGGTTTTCTTCCTCTCTTTTTTTATCCATCTTCATGGCCTCAATCAGCGAATTCATATCCAGATTATTCATACTTACGGGCAGTTGCATATTTTGCAGCAACCTCATGAGCCTTTCGTGATCTGCTTTCTTAAGAAGTCCCATCTTAACTGCAAGGTCTGAGGCAAGCGCCATTCCAATACTCACAGCCTCTCCGTGCAACATTCCGGTTTTATGCTCAATGGCGTGTGCAAATGTATGACCAAAATTCAGAATTCTGCGTTCTCCTTTTTCTTTTTCATCATTTTCAACAACGTGCGATTTGATCATTATGGAATCATAGATGATTTTTTCAAGCACTGTGGCCTCTTTTTTCAAGGCTGCCTCAAAATTGTTTTCAAGGTAACTGAAAAGTGCTTCATCTTTAATGGCTGCGGCCTTAATTATTTCAGCAAATCCTGATACGTACTCCTTTTCATTCAGGGTTTTCAGCATGGATGTATCCACGATAACAAATTCAGGCTGATTGAATACCCCCAGAATGTTCTTAAACTTCCGGTAGTTAACACCATTTTTGCCACCTACGCTTGCATCTACCTGCGAAAGAAGTGTGGTGGATACAAAACCGTAGCGGAGGCCTCTCATGTAAATGGATGCTGCAAACCCAGCCACATCGCTTACAATTC
>CAYTNC010000330.1:0-2861 GCA_964438935.1 uncultured Bacteroidales bacterium | reverse complement strand
TCATCCAGCGTAACTCCTTTCAGGCTGTCCATGTACACCGCAATTTTGTTTCCGGAGCTTACTGTCACGTCCACCAGGAATTTCCCGCTGTGAGCCAGCTCTTCCTCCAGGTAACTTCTGATTAATGCAGCTTTAATCATGGTCAGGCAATCCTAATAAAATAGGGGACTGAAGTGTCCCCTATCCTGATATAATTCGTCGCAAAGATATAAATAATAATTGAATATGCAAAACGGTGCAAAAGTGTATGATAAATCCTGTTGATTATCTGAAGGATTATTCAGTAATTTGTATCCCATCCCATAACTTGATCAGGATACATGCCAGCTGCTTCTGTTAACATGAACAAACGAAAGATCGTTAACGATCCGGTACACGGATTCATCATCATTCCCACTGATTTCATTTTTGATCTGCTGGAACACCCCTACCTGCAAAGACTGCGCCGGATCAAACAACTTGGCCTCACCAGCTTTGTGTATCCCGGCGCCACCCACACCCGCTTTCAACATGCCCTGGGTGCCGTACACCTGATGAGTCTGGCTATTGAGAATTTGCGGCAAAAAGGAACCGATATTTCTGAGGAAGAAGCTGAGGCGGTTACTGCAGCTATCCTGCTGCACGATATCGGACACGGACCCTTTTCCCATGCACTTGAAGAAAGCATCATTCCAGGCATCTCGCATGAAAATCTTACGGTGATGCTGATGAACAACCTGAATGAGGAATTCGGGGGAAAGCTCGACCTGGCCATCCGCATCTTTAATAACAAATACGGCAAGAAGTTCCTGCACCAGCTGGTATCGGGGCAATTGGATATGGACAGGATGGATTACCTCATGCGCGACAGCTTTTATGCAGGCGTTGCCGAAGGCACCATTGGCACCGAAAGAATCATTAAAATGCTCAACGTGGTCAGCGGACAACTGGTAGTTGAAGCCAAGGGCATTTATTCCATTGAGAAATTCCTGATTGCCCGGCGTCTCATGTATTGGCAGGTATACTATCACAAAACCGTAATTGCAGCTGAAAACCTGCTCGTTAAACTGCTGAAACGAGCCAAAGAAATAGCAGTTACCGATCCCGGTCTCTTTGCCACAGCCTCCCTGAATTACTTTCTGAAACAGAGTATCCGGAAAAAAGAACTGGAAACCTCCCGGCAGGAAGTACTCCACCACTTTGCAAACCTGGATGACGATGACGTCATGGCATCTGCAAAATCGTGGATGACGCATCCCGACAGGCTGCTTTCAACCATGTCGGGGAATCTTACCCGGCGGATCCTCCCAAGAGTTAAAACCAGTGATGAGCCTTTCAGCGAAAACAGGCTTGATGAACTCAGAAATGCGGCAGGTAAAAAATACCGGATGAACCGGCAGGAAACCGATTACCTGGTTTTCTCGGGCCTGATCGCCAATAAGGCTTACAGCGAAAAGTCCGATACCATCCGGATCTCATACAATACCGGTGAAATGAAAGACCTCTCCGAGGCCTCTGATATATTTCATCTGCAAAACCTTATGGAGACCAAGAAAAAATATTTCCTGTGTTACCCCAAAGATCTTGGGTTAAATTACTAATTTTGTGCCCGGCGAAAATTAAATACGCATGAAGGTTACCGCTAAAATTGTTGCTG
Organism: uncultured Bacteroidales bacterium; assembly: GCA_964438935.1. Classification (GTDB taxonomy): domain Bacteria; phylum Bacteroidota; class Bacteroidia; order Bacteroidales; family UBA10428; genus UBA5072. Next base: position 1,225 of record CAYTNC010000330.1, on the reverse strand, counting down.
ATTTTACCAAAGGTGAACTGATCGGAAATCCTGACGAAGTTGTTACAGATGTTTCCAAGATAGAAGAAGGCAAAAAAGGCACCCTGGCTTTCCTGGCCAACCCAAAATATGAGAAGTACCTTTACACAACGGAAGCTTCCATTGTTCTGATCAATAAGGATTTTCCCGTTGACGGGAATGTTAAACCTACCCTGATCCGGGTTGACAACGCTTATGACGCATTCACTTCACTTCTTGAGCTTTACACCAAAATGGTCCCCGAAAAGAAGGGAATTGAACAACCTTCATTCATTGATCCTTCAGCCAAAACAGGTGAAAACGTTTATATTGGCGCCTTTTCTTACATAGGCCCCGGAGTAACACTTGGTAATAATGTGAAAATTTATCCCCAGTGCTACATTGGCGACTTCACCCAGGTTCAGGACAACACCGTTATTTATCCCGGTGTCCGCATTTACCACGGTTGTTATGTCGGACAAAATTGCACCATTCATTCCGGCGTTGTCATCGGGGGAGATGGCTTTGGCTTTGTGCAGCAACCCGACCAGCAATACCGGAAAATACCGCAGGTGGGCAATGTGATTATCGAAGATAACGTGGAAATCGGGTCCAATGTCACCATTGACCGGGCCACCATGGGATCAACCATCATCCGCAAAGGTGTTAAATTCGACAACCTCATCCAGATCGGACATAACGTGGAAGTTGGTGAAAATACCGTCATCGTTTCCCAGGCAGGCATTGCCGGATCCACCAAGGTTGGGAGAAATTGTCAGATTGGCGGTCAGGTAGGTCTTGCCGGACACCTCAAAATTGGAGATAATGTTAAAATCGGCGCCCAGTCGGGCGTCAGCAATAACCTTAAAGACGGAGAAACGGTGCTTGGCTCTCCGGCCCTCGATGTGACCAAGCAAATCAAAGCCATGATCGTTTACAAGTCGCTCCCCGAAATGAGTAAACATATTGCCGAACTTCAAAAAGAAATTAAAAGACTGAAAGAACAGGGTAAAGAATAAAATTTTCGATCCCGACTCCGCCGCTCACACCCCAACAACCGCAACTCATCCGGATTATTCCGCTTTTAACCTCCCTGATCTCGAACCTCAACCTAGAAACATATCTTGCTATTAAATAATTTTTTATAATTTCGCCAGTCTTAATATTGGTGTAATACTAGCAAAACAATAAATGGCCGAAAAGCAAAGGACAGTCGCCAAACCGGTAA
>CAYTNC010000329.1:0-2869 GCA_964438935.1 uncultured Bacteroidales bacterium | reverse complement strand
TATTGGGGCAACAACTACCTTTGGAATGCCATGGAATTTCTGAATGTAGATTTCTACAATCCGAAAAAAATGGTTGACGAGGTACACCAGCTGAATGCTCACATGGCCATATCCATATGGAATTCCTTTGGCCCAATGACAAAACCCTATAAAGAGCTGGAGCAAATAGGTGCGTTGATGAATTTTAAAACCTGGCCCGAATCGGGTTCCGAAAAGTGGCCGCCGAATGCGAATTACCCTTCAGGAGTAAGGGTTTACGACCCTTATAATCCCGAAGCGCGCAATATATACTGGAAATTCCTGAACAAAGGCATCTTCTCAGTGGGCATGGATGGCTGGTGGATGGACTCATCAGAGCCCGACCACATGCAGTTCAAATCTTCGGATTTTGACAACAAAACCTACCTGGGATCTTTTCGGAAAGTCCGGAATGCTTTCCCGCTGATGACTGTTGGCGGAGTGTACCAAAACCAGCGATCTGTGACCTCCGAAAAACGTGTGTTTATACTTACGCGTTCTGCATTTGCCGGACAGCAACGCTATGGAGCCAACACCTGGTCGGGCGATGTGGTGTCGTCATGGAAGGCTTTAAGAAACCAGATATCCGCCGGATTGAATTTTTCGCTTTGCGGAATTCCTTATTGGAACAGCGATATCGGAGGATTCTTCCTGTGGGATTTTAAGGATCCGCTAAAAAATACCGATTACCGTGAGTTGTATGCACGCTGGATTCAGTTCGGCACATTCTGCCCGATGATGCGTTCACATGGCGCCGATGCCCCGCGGGAGATTTACCAGTTTGGCAAAAAGGGCGACAAAATTTACGATGCCATTGAGAAGTACATTAATCTGCGTTACATACTGCTGCCCTATATATACTCCTCATCGTGGTTGGTTACCGCTGAACATTCGAGTATGATGCGGGCCCTGGTGATGGATTTTGCAGGAGACAGCCAGGCAATTGACCTGAATAATGAATATATGTTCGGGAAATCCATTCTGGTTTGTCCGGTTACGGAGCCCATGTATTCCAAATTAGTTGTACAGGGTATTGATACAGTGAGTATTGAAGACTTCAGCACCGTGAAGAAGCAGGAAGTATATCTTCCGAAAGGTACAGACTGGGTTGATTTCTGGACAGGAGAAAAACATACAGGAGGACAAAAGGTAATGAAAGACGTGCCTGTTGATGTGATGCCGCTTTATGTGAAAGCGGGTTCCGTCATCCCTGTCGGCCCCCGGGTTCAATATGCTGAAGAAAAAAAATGGGACAATCTTGAAGTCCGGATCTATACAGGAGCTGATGGTTCGTTCACACTGTATGAGGATGAGAACGACAATTACAATTACGAAAAGGGGATGTACTCAACCATTACATTCACCTGGAACGACAGGAACAAAACACTCACCATTGGAGATCGTCAGGGATCTTTCACCGGGATGCTTTCCGAAAGAAAGTTCAATATTATCCTTGTTGCCGGAAACAAAGGAACCGGAACAGAAATATCAAAATCATTTGACAGAACAATAACCTATAAAGGCAAAAAAATGGTGACTATATTAACTTATTAAAGAGATTTAACTAAATTTGATCCAAATGGGTTTCCAGAATGAGAAATTATTAACTGATTAAACTATAAAAAATCTTTCATTGTGGGTGTAAAATTTGTAAAGTCAGATTTTTTAACACGCCATGAAGTAAATTTGATAGTTAATGAAGTGTTTTTAACATAATTTGGCAATGATTGGAACTACATTTGATTTAACCTAACAAAAAAACGGACTATTGTATTGCTTCTTTTGCTCATTCATTAACATTAACCTGACTGATTAATTATGAAAAGAAACGCAACAAGAACTGACTTCTTCTCAACACTACAAGGCAACCTGGTATGAATCAGGTTAACCGGCTTCATCATTCATTACAGCAGATATTCACTTGGGAATGAATAAGAAGCATATGGTTTTAATTGGATTCCACCAATATTTGTTCAATCAAAACGCACTTAGGATTTCAGAATTTCATTTGGGGATGCATATTTGATCCGCTAACTAAGGAATAACTATAAAGAATTATTGCAGTCTATAATACAATGTAACCTTTTATTAACCCTTAAATACAAAAAAAAACATGCAACAAGCAAAAACGAAGGAATGGATTATTACGTCCACTCTCCGTTCTGATTAACCTTACATTTTAATAACTACAGATTTTGGAGAACTAACTACAAATCAATGTTTAACTAAAACAAATCAAAACTATGAAAAACAATTGTTTCGATGAAGTTTTCTTGTGCAAGAGAAAACTGAAAAAACTAATGCAGATTATTAAATTCACTATGCTATTTTCATTTGCCTTATCACTAAACATGTGGGCATCTGATGATTCGCAGAGTACTACAGCCGGCATGCAACAGCTTGTTGTAAAGGGTGTCATTACAGATGATGCCACAGGAGAAGCATTGCCGGGTGCAAATGTTCAAATTAAAGGTACTACAAAAGGTGCGGTGACTGATCTTAATGGAAAGTATACCATTGAAGTGAAAGCCGATGATATTCTGATATTCAGCTTTATCGGATATCTGCCCGAAGAAGTTCCTTTTCAAGGTCAGATTGATTTAAATGTGGCACTGACCCCTGACATTCAGAATCTTGATGAAGTTGTGGTTATTGGTTATGGAACTTCCAGAAAAAGTGACATTACCGGTTCCGTTGTTTCAGTAAATACTGACGACATGATGAAAAAAGCTCCGTCAAACATTCTGCAAGGTTTGAAAGGTATGGCTGCCGGTGTTGTTATCAGCGCCCAGGACGGTGCTCCTGATGCCAACAGTGCTGTTTATATCCGTGGTATTGCTACCATCAACGG
>CAYTNC010000328.1:0-2884 GCA_964438935.1 uncultured Bacteroidales bacterium | reverse complement strand
GGATAATTGCGCTTGAGGCTTATAATATCCGTGAACTGGGGTTGAGCGAGCAGGTTCCGGAGGGGGTTATGAAGATTCTTGACAATGCCAGGATGAAGACACTTATGAGGAACACCTGGCAGACACAGCAATGGAAAGAGGTAAATAACATTTTATCCGGAGCAGGGATAAAGCATGTGCTTCTAAAGGGTATGGCATTGGAGCATACTGTTTACAGGTCGCTGGGATTGCGGCAGATGACCGACAATGACATCCTGGTAAAGAAGGACGATGCCCTCAGGGCATGGAGTCTTCTGCAAAAGCACGGATTTGTTTCTGAAATGATAAAGTCGCCGCTTCACCACAAGATAATTATGGATCTGGGCAAGCACCTGCCGACCCTCATCAGGGAATCGTATCAGGTTGAGATCCATCACCGGCTGTTCAGGGAAAAGGAAAAGAACGAGTTGCTTGATGATGCAATCGACAAGGCAATTCCCATTCAGATAGCCGGAACGACGGGCTACATCCTTGAAAAGAACCTTCATCTCGATTACCTGCGTCAGCACAATGATTATCATCTGGGCGCCGCCGGATCGCAAATAAGACTCTACATCGATTTTCAGCTTCTTGATCCGGGGGAGGAAATCACGTTTACCAGGGGATTTATTTCAAACCCTTCAACTGGTGATTCCACTGATAACCGCAAAAAGATCTTCAGGAATACTGTCCTTTCGTTACCTGCATCATCACGTCTAAGGTTTTTAGCCGGTGAGGTGTTCCCTTCGCTTAAGTGGATGAAAAAAAGACACGATTGCGGTACAGCAAAGGCATTGTTACTTTACCCGGGAAGGATTGGCAAACTGGCATGGCTGGTGTGAAAATGACGCACTTCGAACGACGCAAGGCTGCCCAACGGTTGTGCCGGTTGTATCCACCGTTTACCAAAAAAGATAGCTGACAGCTGATCGCTGATCGCTGACAGCTTTCTTACCTGACTTCGGGTTTATCAGCCACTACCAGTCAAATCTGAAATAATCTTCAATAAAATCCGTTTATAATTTATAATCAGTTAATAACCCCGGCCGATGGTTGAAAACTTTTTTAGGGAGATGGCTGATAAGAATTTAATTTTAACGCAGTAATTAGTGATGTACTGTATTTCCTGGTGTGAAAGTAAACCGATTGAATATTATTAATAACTAAATTTTTAAAGTCGTGAAAAAGTTAATGTTGAAAATGATGAATCTGGCAATTCTTATTGCCTTTGTTGGATTTGTTTCATGTGAAGGTCCCGAGGGTCCCGAAGGTCCGAAGGGAGACAAAGGTGACACCGGTGCAACAGGTGCAACTGGTCCTACAGGTGAAACAGGCGCTGCCGGGCAGAACGGAAATGCCAATGTTACAGTAATAAACCTTCTCAGCTCCAATATCACATGGCTTGAGGGTGAATACCTCGGTCGTCCGGCCAATATGTTTTCGCTCGAAACCAATGCCGTGAATGATGACATAATTGACCATGGCATCGTACTCGGCTATTGCAATATGATGGATAACTGGTATGTTATGCCAATCAGCTGGGAAGACCCCGAAGGAGCATACAGGATGTACATCCTTCACAGCTATTCTCCAAACACGATCACGCTTTATGCTTATCAGACCATGGGAGTGCTCGATCCGGAAGAAATAACTGAATACAGGTTTATGCTTATCACCGACAACACTGTGACCGCCTCAAAGGGTGCCTCATCAGAAAATACATTACTCATGAAGCTGGAAAAAGCAGATGTGGATGTGAATAACTATTATGAAGTAATGGATTATTTCGGCCTAAAATATTGAACAATAAAACCGGAAGCCGGAGAGGTATTGAAGAGACAAAGGGACTGAAGGGTTCCGAGGCTTATAAAAAGAGAGACCTGGTGACAAAGGCATGGGATGATGATCTTTGCTACCGGGGCTCTTTGTTTTCTCAATTCTATAAACGTCAGGCTTTATTCAGAAACTAAATTTCATGACCTTACTTTCAACATTTCTTGAACAATAGTTTTATATTTGTATGATCATGCAAAAATATTAACGAAAGCAATATTACTGTTTGATTGTTAATAGTACAATAATAAACTGATGTACTCATTCTATACATGTTTAACACCCGGGGATGCCTTCCCGATCAAGGAACTGACCCTAAAGGAATCTAAAACATTTAAAGCATGAAAAAGACAATTCTGACTGCTGTACAAGCCTTCATAGTATTATTTTTGATGGTTTCCCATCAAAACTCAGCCCTTGCCCAGGTTGCCACAATTAAAAACTGGAGCGCCATTTATCAAGGCACAGAGTTATCACAGGGGATTTTTAATTATACAATTCCTATAGGTAGTAATTCCAACAGGCTGCTCGTTGTGGCTATTGCATCGGAGCGAACTACTGTCGGACCATTGATAGTATCTCTATCATATGGAGGTCAGGAACTGACTGCAGCCGCCGGAGATATCGAAGCAACAACAATTCAGCACACAGCTCTTTATTATCTGGATGAAGCAGGTCTTGATGCCGCAGGAACAAATACAACATTGTCCGTGTCAATTACAGGCGGCACTCTCAGGAATACAGATGTGTGGGCTGCAGTATTTGACTACATAAATCAGATAACACCTTTAACAGACTCAAAAAACTATAACAGCGGGACCGGACCGGTCCCAAGTTATTCGTTCAACCCTGCCCTGATGATAAATGCCCACAACCTGGCAGTGGAAGTGATAGGAAGTTATAATTCAGGAACAAACCCACGAACCCCAATCTATGCCGAAGGATGGGCCATGATACTTGAACGGACTGCTTATTACCCCGGCGGTTTTACAGGATTATCCATGAGGAACGCTGTAGCAGGCAGGACAATCCC
>CAYTNC010000327.1:0-2886 GCA_964438935.1 uncultured Bacteroidales bacterium | reverse complement strand
TACTGGTATTCGGTGACGTAAAAGCCACCGAACGCCAGTGAGGTTTAGTTCAACAACAGGTATAAACCATTGCTGGCCGTGGTTTTTTTGTGGGCTGGTTTACTTGCTTACCTGGAGCTGGCGGGCTCTCCGACGAGCCCTTAGGGCAGCCCGACCTGCGACCAGGTTAGTTAACTATAGACAGATTTTGATAATTGATTGTAATATGTTATCTTTGGAGATAACTTTAATATCATGACTAGACAAATAATTTTTCATGGTGACCATTTTCTTGATTTTTACCTAGGACTTGATATTAAAATTAAAGAGAAGATTCAATATGTATTTGAGCTGATAGAGCAAGTAGATAGAGTTCCAGAAAAGTTTTTAGCACCAATGACAGGATATGAAGGACTTTATGAAATACGGATTGAATATGTGTCGAATATCTATAGAGTGTTTTGTTGTTTTGATCAAGGAAGACTAGTAGTTCTATTTAATGGTTTTCAAAAGAAGTCGCAAAAAACACCAAAGAATGAGATAGAAAAAGCGATGCGATTGAAGGTGGAGTATTTTAAACTTAAAGAGAAAATGCTATGACAGATTATAAAGGGATTAAGACATTTGATGAGCTTTTAGAGAAAGAATATGGCAAAGTTGGGACTGAAAGCCGCAATGAATATGAAGAGAAAGCTCAAATGTTCATAGTAAGTGAAATGTTAAAGGAAGCGAGGAGGGATGCTAACCTTACGCAAGAGCAACTGGCAGAGAAAGCAGGAACTAAAAAAAGTTATATTTCGAAAATCGAAAATGGTAAAGGTAATATTCAACTTTCGACGCTTATTAGGATTTTTGAGAAAGGACTAAATAGGAAAATTGGGTTAACGTTTTTATAGGATAATTACGAACCACAACAGCAGGTATAAACCATTGCCGGTAGAGGGTTTGCGTATGTTAGTGATCTTGCTGACATTGTGCTACTTAGACCACATAGCGCTTTGACGACGCAATGGCTCATACCTGCGAACGTTGTAGTCACTCAGACAATAGATTATTTAAAATTATGAAAAGATTAAGTGTTATTTTGGTTTTGAGTTTTTTAACGGTTTTGTCTAATGCACAAAATGATAAAGTAGAAAATACCCATAGTGTAAAAGCAACTTTTATTGGATTATCATACGCATATGAACAGTCGATTTCACAAAAATCCACTGTTAATTTTGAGCTTATGTTAGCTGGTGGTTTTGGCTCAAATATTATTGCTGATGACTATTGGTTGATTGCGCCTGTTTTGAGAGTTGAGCCAAGATATTATTATAATTACCCCAAACGTATTGCAAAAGGCAAAAAGACTATTAACAATGCTGCCAACTACCTTTCTTTATCTGCTGATTATCAGTTTGGAACAAGCATTGGGAAAAACGCACATGCTTTGCGGTCTATTAGTATTATTCCTAAATGGGGTTTAAAACGAACTATTGGAAACCATTTTATTTTTGAATTTGCAGCCGGTATTGGAGCCTATACTTCAGAAATTGAAACATGGAAACCAATTTTAGCGGTAGACCTGAAATTTGGATATACTTTTTAAAACGATTTGAAAACGTATTCTCCCTGTTAATTAACCAGCAACCTCACTTAATTGGAGCCACCGGTCAGTTTTCTGATCAATCAGGGTGATGATTTCGGCAATCCGGCTGGCATGTTTTACCAGGTCTTCAGAAGCCAAATTGCCATTGCCAAGCAGCACTTCAAGTGACTTCTTTTCATTTTCAAGTGATTCCAGCTCGGCAGTAAGCTGTTCAAATTCCCTCTTCTCCTTAAAGGTTGGTTTTTTCTTTGCCGTGTTTGGGTTAACCTGATTACCGGCCGTATTTGTTTTGTTTTTTTCGGGCAGTTCGCTTTGCTTCAATTCAGCAGCCTGTTTTTTTTGCGAGGCGCGATAATCACTGTAATTACCCGGGAAATCATAAACTGTTCCGTTTCCTTCAAAAATAAAAGTATGATCCACAATCTTGTCCATAAAGAAACGGTCGTGCGATACAATCAAAACGCAACCGGCAAAATTGATCAGATATTCCTCCAACACATGGAGGGTGGCAATATCCAGGTCGTTAGTAGGCTCATCCAGTATGAGGAAGTTTGGGTTGCGAATCAGAACGGTCATCAGGTAAAGCCTGCGTCTTTCACCACCGCTGAGTTTTTCCACCTGAATGTGCTGCATCTCAGGGGTGAATAAAAACTGGTTCAAAAACTGCATGGCTGACATTTGCTGACCATTTCCAAGATCAATATATTCAGCAATATCCTGAATTATATCAATAACCCGCTTACCAGGCAAAAACTCCAGTCCCTTCTGCTGGTAATAACCGAAGATAACCGTTTCGCCCTGCTCAATTTCACCCGAATCTGCGGGTATTAAACCTGTTATGATATTCAGCAGGGTAGATTTACCGGTACCATTCTGTCCGATGATGCCAATTCGTTCTCCACGTGCGAAGGAATAAGTAAATCCATCGAGGATGACCTTCTCTCCAAATTTCTTACGTACCCCGTGGAGTAGCAATATCTTTTTACCCAATCTGGACTCTTTTACCTGAATATTTACCTGCTGGTCGTTTCTCCTGTATTCCGAAACGGTTTTCAGTTCATAAAAGGCATCAATGCGATATTTCGCTTTGGTTCCGCGTGCCTTGGGCATCCGCCGCATCCATTCAAGTTCTTTGCGAAGCAGGTTTTGGGCTCTTTCTACCTGCATTTCTTTATTTGTGATCCGCTCAGCGCGTTTCTGAATGAATTCGGAATAGTTTCCCATGTAGGTGTAGGCAGCACCTCCGTCAATTTCAATAATTTCATTACACACCCGATCCAGAAAGTAGCGATCGTGCGTTACAACAAGCATGGTAA
>CAYTNC010000326.1:0-2888 GCA_964438935.1 uncultured Bacteroidales bacterium | reverse complement strand
CCCAAACTAAAATCTCAGGGAGGCAATTTCGACCCCGATGAATGGGCTCAGCTCTTTACAGATGCGGGTGCCCGATTTGCGGGACCGGTGGCCGAACATCACGATGGCTTTTCCATGTGGGCCAGTAAGGTGAACCCGTGGAATGCAAAAAGCATGGGGCCTGAACTCGATCTGGTCGGATTGCTCACTGATGCCATCCGCAAAAAAGATATGAAAATCATCCTTTCCATGCACCATGCTTACAACATCACAGGTTTTTATGACGCAGTGCCCCAAACAAGTGATCCGAAACTGCAAATGCTTTATGGGCAGCAGGGAAAAGAAAAGAACGAGGCCTTTTGGTTAAACAAACATAAGGAAATCATTGACAACTATAAGCCCGATATCATCTGGCAGGATTTCAACCTGCACATAATATCCCAACCAGTTTTGCTGGAATTCCTTGCCTACTATTACAACCAGGCAGCTAAATTGAACAAAGAGGTCGTCGCTACCTATAAAGACGGATTGAACACAAAATGTGCCGTGCTGGATTATGAACGCGGTGGACCATCGGGCTTGACTGAAAACTACTGGCTGACTGATGATGCCATCAGTTCCTCGAGTTGGAGCTATACCGAAGGTATCGGCTATTATTCCACAAAACAGGTAATGCACGGATTCATTGACCGGATCAGTAAAAACGGCAACCTCTTGCTGAATATTTCGCCTATGGCCGATGGCACCATACCACCGGAACAAAAGGAAATATTACTTGCCATAGGCTCATGGCTCAAAAAATACGGCGAAGCGGTGTATGTTACCCGTGCCTGGGAGAAATACGGTGAAGGCCCTACCCGAATGGGTGCAGCGCACGGAATTATGGGGACCCCTGCAGAAGGCACTGCTACAGACATTCGCTATACCCGGTCGAAGGACTTTACAACGCTTTATGCCATTATGTTGGGCTGGGAGACAGGTCAGCAACAGGCTGTTCTAACCTCACTTTCATCAGACCGGATCAACCTGGAGAATCTGGAAAAAGTTGAGCTGATCAACGGGGAAGCTGGTAAATATCTTCCTTTGAAGTACAAGCAGGAGAAAAAGGGACTTGTTGTAGATTTACCTGATAAGTCCTTTGATGAACCGGCCTATGTGATCAAACTCAGCTTCAAAGGCAAAATACCCGCACTGGATCAATACGCTGATGTCAATACTGCTGCCCACTTTTATCTGGTTCCCGGAGACAATTCGGGCAATCTCATGCTTGGATCGAAATTGGTGATTTCCGACACAAGAAAAGAAGCCGCCAATCAGTGGAAACTGGAACCTGCCGGTAAAGGCCTTTATATCATTCGTAACCGTGCAGACATTAAAAAAGTGCTTGCCTGCAGCAGTTTGGGTTCAGACAGTTGTATTCCGCTAATTGAAAATTTCACAGGTGCCGAGAAGCAGCATTGGAAGATTGAACATGCCTATCTCGGATTGTTTAAAATCTCCAACAAGCAGTATCCAACGTGGTACTTATCTGTAAACAAGCCGATTGTAAAAGGAAGTAAAGCAGAACTTGTCAATTCATCCACAGGTACCCCGTATAGCTGGAACCTGAAGGAAGTATGTGAAATGAAACAGGAAGCTTTTGGTGTGCATAACATACCCGGCACCATTGAGGCAGAGGATTTCGATAAGGGGTGCCTGGAGGATGCCTTCTATGACGTTGATGAAGTCAACCAGGGGGGAGCCTATCGCCCCAATGAACCGGTTGATATCGAAGCACGTGCGGCAGGAGGTTATCATGTGGGTTGGACCAAAAAAGGTGAATGGATGGCCTACACGGTGCAGGTCAAAAAATCTGCCATGTACAAAGTCAGTATAGACGTGGCCACCAATACCGATCAGGTCAGTTTTCATCTGGAATGTGATGGCAAAGATCTGTCGGGAAGTATTGCAGTTCCCAATACAGCGGGATTTCAAAACTGGGAGGCTGTCAGTAAATCGTTCCAGCTTGAGGCAGGCAAACATACCCTGAAGCTGGTTGTGGATAGTGACAACCTCAACATCGACAAGATGGTTTTCAAAGAGATCAATTAATTATTTAATCGCATGTATATGAGAAAAATTGGCATTTATCTGGCATTACTTGTATTGCCTGTTACAGGCATTCAATCGCAGATTTATCAGAAAACTGATCTGGGGCTGAAAACAGCAATCAACTCAGTAAATATAGAAATTCAATTCTATACCCCTTCTGCAGTAAGAGTAGTGAAATGGCCTGAAGGCAATACTTATAACAAAGAGAGTCTTTCGGTTATTAAAAGCCCCCAACAAGTGAGGTTCAGTATTAAAGAAAAAGATAAACAGGTTGTGCTGAAGAGTGAAAAGCTGCAGGTGTTACTGAATCTGAAAGACGGAACGGTATCATTTGAAACACCCGGTTCAAAGCAACTCCTGAAAGAGCAGAAAGGCAGTTGCAGATTCGTTGATTTTAACGATGCCGGCAGTGAAACCTACAACATTAGTCAGTCATTTGTGCTTGCTCAAGATGAGGCCATATACGGCCTGGGTCAGCAGCAACAGGGCAGGATGGTGCAACGCAACCTGAAGCTGAATATGATACAGGGAAATACGGATGATTACATTCCTTTTTTCCAGTCGGTTAAAGGTTATGGCCTGTTTTGGGACAACTATTCACCTACTGTTTTTGAAGACAATTCAGAGAGCACCTCTTTTAAGTCAGACGTGGGTGATTGCATCGACTATTATTTCATGAACGGCGGCCATGCCGACGGCGTAATTGCCTGCATGCGCGAGCTGACCGGGCAGGCTCCCATGTTTCCACTGTGGACCTATGGCTTTTGGCAAAGCAAGGAACGATACAAAACACAGGACGAAACGGTTGGTGTAGTCAG
>CAYTNC010000325.1:0-2896 GCA_964438935.1 uncultured Bacteroidales bacterium | reverse complement strand
CCATTCCGGCCGATGCCGATTACTTCCACATCACCACCAACAACACCATTTACGGTACCGAACTCAAAACCGACATTTCATCACCTGTGCCCCTGATTGCCGATGCTTCATCCGACATTCTCAGCCGGCCGATGGATGTTTCCAAATACGCGCTGATATATGGCGGTGCCCAAAAGAACCTGGGACCTGCCGGCGTATCATTCGCTATCATCAAAGACAGCATACTCGAAAAGATCACCCGCCCCATGCCCACCATGCTGAATTATAAAACCTTTGTTGAAAACGATTCGCTTTACAATACCCCTCCGTGTGTGGCCATCTATGCATGTCTCCAAACACTCAAATGGTTAAAGGACTTGGGCGGACTCAAAGTCATGCATAAAATGAATACAGAAAAGGCCGGATTGCTGTACAACGAAATCGACCGGAACAAATTATTCATGTCGCCCCTTACTTCAGCGGAAGATCGTTCGATTATGAATGTGGTGTTTGTATTCAAGCCCGAATACAAAGCACTCGAAGAAAAATTCCTGGAAGTTGCCAAATCAAAAGGTATTATTGGCATAAAAGGTCACCGTTCAGTGGGTGGTTTCAGGGCTTCCATTTACAATGCCATGTCTGCCGAAGGTGTAAATACCCTTGTTCAGGCTATGAAGGAATTTGAAAGCCAGGCTTAAAAACCCATTTGCTTAACAGGTGTCCCTAACTCTTTAAATTATAAACATATGCAAACCATATTAATTGCTACCGACAAACCGTTTGCTAAAATAGCGGTGAGCGGTATCAGGGAAATTGTTGAGAAAGCAGGTTTTGAACTGAAACTGCTTGAGAAATATACTGAAAAGCAGCAGCTCCTTGATGCTGTCAAAGATGTTGAAGCCATTATAGTGCGCAGCGACATCATTGATGAACAGGTACTCAATGCTGCACAGAAGCTTAAAATTGCTGTCAGGGCTGGTGCCGGGTACGACAATATCGACCTGAAAGCAGCCTCTGCCAAAGGTATTGTAGTAATGAACACTCCCGGACAGAACGCCAATGCTGTGGCAGAACTGGCCTTTGGTATGATGATTTACCTCAACCGCAATTTTTTCAACGGCACTTCCGGTGTTGAACTTCGCGGTAAAACCCTGGGCATTCATGCTTATGGAAATATTGGCCGCATTGTTGGCACCATTGCCAAGGGAATAGGAATGGACGTATATGCCCATGACCCCATGGTGGATAAAGCATCTATTGAAAACAACGGCGTCAAATACGTGGCTGATGTGAAGGAACTTTACAAAAAGTGTCAGTATATTTCTGTAAACCTTCCGGCTAATAAAGATACCAAGGAATCTTTGAATTTCGACCTGCTCAACCTGATGCCCGCAGGAGCTACTCTGGTTAACACAGCACGTAAAGAACTTGTTCATGAACCCTCACTGCTGAAAATGTTTGCCGAGCGCAAGGATTTCCGCTATGTTACCGACGTGGCACCCGACTGCCAGGAGCAAATCAAGGCTGAGGCACCTACACGCTATTATGCCACCCCAAAAAAAATGGGAGCACAAACCGAGGAAGCTAACGTGAACGCCGGACTGGCAGCAGCCCGGCAGATCGTAAGTTTTCTTACAAAAGGTAATAAAACATTCCAGGTAAACTGACAGAAACCTTGTTCTTTTTTGCTGAGACCTCGCGTAAATTGCGGGGTCTCTGTTTTTATAACAATTCACATTCAACATAAACAGTTTATTCTTACATTTGCGGTGCTTACGTAACAAAGCGTTGCAAAAGAGAATACATATTATAATAAAATGGCAATAATAAAAGCATTCAGGGGTTATCGCCCAAAACAGGAATTAGCAGATAAAATCGCATGCAGACCATACGATGTACTGTCGTCAGAGGAAGCAGCTGCAGAAGCAAAAGGAAATCCCCATTCGTTTTACCATGTGATCAAATCGGAAATTGATTTTCCTGCCGATACCGATCATTATGCTCCCGCTATTTATGAAAAGGCAAAGCAAAACCTGAACGATTTCATTAACAAGGGCATATTCATCCAGGATAAAAATCCCTGTTTTTATATTTACGCCCAAACCATGTGGGGAAGAACACAATATGGGCTTGTTGCCTGTGCGTCGGTTGCCGATTACCTGAACAACGTAATCCGCAAACACGAACTCACAAGAGTTGAAAAAGAAGTCGACCGCAAAACCCACATCAAAGTCACCAATTTCAATTCCGAGCCCGTATTTTTCGCCTATCCCGATCATGAAGAAATCAACCGGCTGGTAGATCACATCATCCAGGGCAAATCGGAATATGATTTCACCACTGCCGATGGCATCCACCATCAGTTGTGGATCATCAACGATTCACATACCGTAGGGCGCATTGAATCGATCTTTAAAAACGAAGTACCCTTTACCTATATTGCCGACGGTCACCACCGTACTGCCGCGGCTGCGCATGTGGGAGAAGAAAAAAAACTGAATAATGCGGGCCACACGGGAGATGAAGAATATAACTTCTTTCTGGCAGTTCATTTTCCGGCCAGTCAGTTGTTGATTATCGATTACAACCGCGTAGTCACCGATCTGAATGGCAAAAGTCCGGAAGCATTCCTTAAAAGCCTTGAAGAATCCTTCATGGTTATTCCCAAGGGGCCCCATGAATACAAGCCATCGCGCTTGCATGAGTTTTCCATGTACCTCAGTGGCAACTGGTATGCGCTGGAAGCCAAAAATGACACTTATAATGATAACGACCCGATAGGCTGCCTGGATGTAACTGTGCTTTCAGAACATTTGCTCGAACCGCTGCTGGGGATTAAAGATCTCCGTAATTCCAAACGCATTGATTTTGTTGGTGGAATCAGGGGCCTGGGCGAATTAAAAAAGCGGGTCGACAG
>CAYTNC010000324.1:0-2897 GCA_964438935.1 uncultured Bacteroidales bacterium | reverse complement strand
AAGGGCGAAAATGTGGTTACCGTTTCCAACAACCGCCCTGAGTGGAACATTATGGACATGGCACTCAGTCAGATTGGTGTTATTCATGTCCCCGTTTATCCCACCATCAGTGAAGATGATTACGATTATATTTTGCGCAATTGTGAACCCAGGCTGGTTATTGTATCTGACAAATCGTTGCACGACAAACTGAAGCCCATTGCAGAAAAGCTAAGCACCTGCAAGGGCATTTACAGTTACAATGAAATAGAGCTGGTTAAAAACTGGAAAGAGATCCTGAATCTTGGAATCAGCCAGGCTGAAAAACTAAACAAAGAACTCGAAGGAATCAGAAAAACCATAGTGCCTGAAGACCTGGTCACCCTGATATACACATCGGGAACTACAGGCAATCCCAAAGGCGTTATGCTCACCCATAAAAACATCCTGAGCCAGGTTTATGCCATACAGAAAACCTATGACTTCAACCATACCCACCGCACGCTGAGTTTTCTTCCCATCAGCCATGTTTTTGAACGAACCATCAATTATTATTTTCAGAGTGTAGGTGTTAGCATTTACTATGCTGAAAACATGGGAACCATTGCCGATAACCTGCGCGAAGTAAAACCTCATGTATTTATATCGGTACCCAGGCTGTTGGAAAGAACTTATGATAAGATTATCAGCAAAGGAAGAGATTTGAAAGGAATGAAGAAACAGATTTTTTTCTGGGCGGTTAATCTGGGGATGAAGTACCGGATTCCGGATGGCAACGGATTCTTCTACAGGCTGCAGCTGAAAATAGCCGACAAGCTGGTTTTCACCAAATGGAGAGCGGCTCTGGGCGGAAATGTCGGACTGATTGTTACCGGTGGTGCGGCATTGCAGCCCCGTTTGGCTGTTATTTTTAATGCAGCGGGCATTCCGGTTTCAGAAGGGTACGGAATGACAGAATCTTCACCTGTAATTGCAGCCAACCGGCATCCTGCAACGGGAGATATGAGAATAGGCACTGTTGGTCCGGCCATCGATGGTGTTGAGGTCAGAATTGCCCATGACGGTGAAATTCTCTGCAAAGGGCCCAATGTGATGGCGGGATATTATAAAGAACCGGAACTTACCCGTGAAGTAATTGATGAGGACGGATGGTTGCATACCGGCGACATCGGGATCATACTGGAAGGCAGGTATCTCAAAATCACCGACAGAAAGAAAGAAATGTTTAAGCTGTCAAGCGGTAAGTACATTGCGCCCCAGGTGATTGAAAACAAACTGAAAGAATCTACATTTATCGAACAGGTAATGGTAATCGGTGAAAATCAGAAATTTGCCAGTGCCATCATTTCTCCCGATTTCAATTTTCTGCACAACTGGGCCATACGCCATGGCGTTGAGTTCCGCGATAATGCCGAATTAATACAAGCTCCCCAGATAATTTCGCGTTACCAGCGGGTTGTCAATGAAATGAACAAACAACTTGGACAAACAGAGCAAATCAAACGCTTCAGACTTGTTCAGGAGGAATGGACACCTGCAACCGGAGAGCTGTCACCAACCCTCAAATTAAAGCGGAAATTCCTCACGAAACGTTATGCTTCAGTTGTTGAAGAAATCTTTTCTGTGCAGAAAGGAGATCTTGGCGAATAAAATCTTAACTTACACAAGATGGCTTCTCAAATATTAGGGCCCTTTGAGGGCAGTGGTCTGAATTTTATGAATTTTTCAGGCAAGACTCTTGTAGAACGATATGAAGATTTCAATCATTGGTGTACACTCCGCGAAGAGCAAAACATATGGCCTTTCGGAATGATCAACGACAACCGGAGGCCGCTCAATTTCGGAACCCAGGATTATCTGGGTTTTTCAGTCAATGAAGAAGTCGTTAATTCCCTGAAGGAATTTATCAATTCAAATCAGATTATTCACAGTGCAGGTTCACCGACACTTTCTGGCAGAACTATATGGACGGCAGCGCTTGAAGATAAAATAGCATCCATACTGAAGCAAAAAACAGCACTCATTTTCCCTTCAGGCTGGATGGCCTGTTTTGGTGCGGTTGCCGGATTAACCAACGGTAAAGACACTATCGTTATTGATGCCCTTGCTCACAACTGCATGCAGGTTGCGGCAAAGTACTCCACTAAAAATCTGCTCAAATTCCGGCATAACGACATGGCACATCTGGATGAGATTCTGGATAAATGCAGAAAGGATGATGATAGTAACGGATTGTTTATTGTTACAGAAAGCCTGTTTTCCATGAACTCCGACTCCCCTGATCTGAGACGCCTGATGGAACTTGCACACAAGTACGAAGCCATAGTCATCATTGACACCGCGCATGATTTTGGAGTAATTGGCAAAACAGGGCTTGGTGCTTTGGAAACTATTGACATTCAATATGCCAAGAACCTGGTCATATGCGGTGCATTCAGTAAGGCATTTGGAACCAATGGCGGCTTTGTAACAGGACCTGCTGAAATACGGAAGCACCTGGTAATTATGACTCCTACTTATATTTTTTCAACGGGAGCCTCTCCCTTGCAATGCCATGTTGCCGGTAAAAGTCTTGATCTGATTTTTTCCGGGCTAGGTGAACAACTCAGGTTACAACTTAAGGAACTCGTTGAATTCACGGTTAAGAAGTTCAAAAAAAGTGGATTCACCCTGATCGGTAAGCCCACACAGATTATTCCGGTTTTGATTGGAAATGAAAGAATTGCCCGAATGATGTTCAGAGAGGCATTTTCACAGGGGTTGATGGTTAACCTGGTTGAGTTTCCTGCTGTTCCCAAAGGAAGGGCTATTTTCAGATTTCAGCTGATGGCCACCCACAAAAAAGCCGATATTGAAAAAGCAATTGAAATCCTGAAAAATGCAAAGGAGAAAGTGGAGAACAGCCTCACTGAAATGAT
>CAYTNC010000323.1:0-2910 GCA_964438935.1 uncultured Bacteroidales bacterium | reverse complement strand
TATGCGGCACTTGAACCGCATATAGATGCACGTACCATGGAAATACATCATACGAAGCATCATCAGGCCTACGTGACCAACCTGAACAATGCTCTGGCAGGCTCTGAATGGGAAAATAAGAGTCTTGGAGAATTGATGGCCGGCATCTCAAAATTGCCTGTGGCAGTTCGCAATAACGGAGGAGGGCATTACAACCATAGTCTGTTTTGGGAAATATTGGCTCCGGGTTCGGGCGGAATGCCCGGTGGCGATTTGTTGGACGCATTCAACAGGTATTTTGGATCGTTTGAGAAATTCCGTGAACTTTTTACCAACGCGGCAATGACGCGTTTTGGATCGGGCTGGGCCTGGCTGGTAAAAACAGGAGATGAGCTGAAGATATCTTCCACGCCCAACCAGGACAATCCGCTGATGGATGTTACCGAACTCAAAGGTACTCCCCTTCTTGGCGTTGATGTATGGGAGCATGCCTACTACCTGAAATACCAGAATCGAAGAAACGAGTATTTGGCGGCATTCTGGAACGTGGTGAACTGGAAAGAGGTGGATAAGCGGTTCAGGGGGGTGTAATATTAGGAAGTTCGGAGTTCGGAGTTGGGAGTTGGGAGTCCGGCTGGTTTTGATAAAACTGAAAATAGTTGTATCTTGGGGATATAATTATTTAAAAAAAAGACCATGCCGTTTGAATTGCCTAAATTACCGTATGCCGCTGATGCGCTGCAACCTTTTATTTCCAAACAAACAATTGATTTTCACTATGGGAAGCACCATCAGACTTATGTAAACAACCTGAATAACCTGGTTCCCGGAACTCCTTTTGAAAACGCCTCTCTCGAAAAGATTGTCAGTGAGGCTGACGGAGGTATTTTCAATAACGGTGCCCAGGTTTGGAATCATACCTTTTATTTCGAGAGTTTTTCTCCTTTGGGTCCCAGGGAGCCGGCAGGAGCGCTGGCTGTTGCTATTGACTCGGCTTTCGGTACCTTTGCTGCTTTTAAAGATCAATTTACCAAATCGGCTGTCACCTTGTTTGGCTCAGGATGGGCCTGGCTGGTAAAAAATCCTGATGGTTCGCTCGGGATTGTTCAGGAACCGAATGCCGGAAACCCTTTGAGGAAGGGCCTGACTCCGCTTTTAACCTGCGATGTGTGGGAGCATGCTTATTATCTGGATTATCAGAACAAGCGTCCCGATTATTTGCAGGCATTCTGGAACATACTCGACTGGGGTATTATCAGCAAAAGGTACTGATCAGAAAGTATAACCCAGGTTGATGTACCAGGTTGATTTGTCTTCCTTATTGTTGCCGGCGAAAAAAATACTTGCCGGTCCAATGGGTGTATTGTAAGTCAACCCTGCGCCAAATCCAAAATGGAAGGATTCGCCATCCATATCCAGCATGGATTGCAGCAGGTGGTCAAAGTCATATGAGGTAAACATAGCATTGGAAAGCATCTCGAGCTGAAAATTGGGATACAGCCTGTAATTAAAACCAAGTTTCATTTGAATCAGGTTGGTCGCGATAACTTCGCCCAGGTTGTAACCTACAAAAGCTATCTGGTTGCGGCGCAGATTGTCCTTATGCCCTCCAATGAAGAAGTAGTCCGAAGCAATGAATTCATCGGTACTGATACCCAGTGAGAATCCGAGATTGTAATTGAGTTTTGAGCCGAGAGGATGGTAATTGTCTATATTGAAATAGAGCTTGCTGAATGAATTCAGTGAGCTTTTTGTTTCAATGCTGTCGTTCAGGTACCTGACATCCAGCATGGGATTTAATATGCCTTTCAGGGAGAGGTTTGCCTGCGTTCCTTCAAAAGGATAAACCAGATTATCCAGGGTGTTCAGCTCAAAGGTGCCGTTCATTCCAAAGCCGGCAAATCCATATCTTTGGTAATTTAAATCAAGCGGGTATAAGGTCTGCATCGATTTGTTGGGGTAAACTGCAGAATACTCAAAGAGCAGTCCGATTCCGGCCTGGTGGTTCAGGTCGAAGTTTTTTTTCAGGGCAAATTCCGAAGTAACCCTGTTTTGATTGAAGTAGCCCACTTCTTCTCCTTCAAGATAGCCAGGAATGAGATTCGACTCAAAGTAGGTGTCCAATCCCACCAGAGTGTTCATTCGCGGGCCAGTGTATTTCCTGTAGTAAACCCGGGCCTGAGGGTATTCACTCAGGTCGACTGTAGCAGTCATTCGGGTGCCTGAAATCAGCAGGTTACTTTGTGTATATTTCAGAATGAGTCCGGCTCCAAAGAAATTATCGTAATGAACGGCTGTTCTGAATGAGGCCGGGGGTTTTTCCTTGGCGTTCAGAACAAGCCGGAATCCCTGAATTTCTTTCTCAAAATGATAGGTCAGTTTGTCAAAGTATAAGGTTCCGAACAAACTTTCCATGCCTTGCTGGAGTTCCTGCCGGGTGAGATATTCATTTTCCCGGATATTCAGTTTACCATAAGCCAGGCTCTGGTCGTAGTATTTCAGATCGTTAACAAAGACATTGGTAATGAAAATGCTGTCGATCTCCTGCATTGGGTTGGGTTTTCTGTAATCGCTGTACTGTTTCAGGCTGTCGGCCAATGCTTTTAACTCGTCAAAGTGTTCGCGGGCAGCAATTTCTCCCGCTTTTGCAATTTCCGTACTTTTCCCAAAATCAGCTGAGGTAAAACTGGTGAGGTCGGGAGTTATCAGAATGGTTACTTTTTTAGACTGCTCGCGGGAATCATAAATACCATAAGATGCTGTTGCCCTGCTTAGGATTTTATCGAGTGATTCCAGGTCTTCGGAAGTTACTATATCTTTGAAGCCCGTGTAAACGCCTATAATAATATCGGCTCCCATTTCAATGACTTCCTCCACCGGAAAGTTCCTGATCACCCCTCCGTCAACCACCACCATGGATGTGTCAAAAAC
>CAYTNC010000322.1:0-2914 GCA_964438935.1 uncultured Bacteroidales bacterium | reverse complement strand
TCCATATCGCTAATAGACAGGGTTGGACCGGGTCCTTCATGCCTGTATGATATGGCCAGCACCGCTCCAACAGTAAGTCCGATCAGGTGCGATTCCCATGACATGTCGGGCCGGTATGGGAAGATTCCCCATACCATACTGCCATATAAGAATATGACCAGCATGGATATAGCCAGCAGGTTGATGTTACGTCTGACAATGCCGCTTGCAAACAAAAAGGAAGCAAAACTGTATACCAGGCCACTGGCGCCGATATGATAGGAAGGACGTGCCAATAACCATACAAGAATACCTGTGGCCAGGTATGAATAAAGCAGAACGCGCCAGGCCACCTCTTTATAAAAATAGAAAAGGGCTGTAAGAAGAAATAAGAAAGGAACAGAGTTGTTAATCAGGTGGTTGAAATTGGCATGAATGAAGGGAGACAGGAATATGCCTGAAAGCCCCAAAAATTTCCTGGGGTAAACTCCGAGATAAAAAAGATCCAGGCCGTCTAATACTTCAACAATTTTTACCAGCCATAAGAGGAAGACGATGATGGCTGAAGGAATCAGGCTCAATATGAACCTTTTATACTCTATATTTTCTTCGCGAGACAAAGAAATGGAATAATGAACAAGGAAATTTGAATACTGAATAACAAAGTATTTCGTTCGTCATTCATTATTCATCCTTCCTTGTTCGGTGTTGCCCAATCGGCTATTTTACTTTGGGACGAAGGTTCCGGACCTGCTGACCCGCCTGCCACATTTCTGATTCACGCAGTTCTTTCAGCTCTATTTCCAGGTAATCCCGGTAGTTTGACATACCTGTGGATTCCAGAACGCGCTTTGTTTCAGAACCTGATTTAACTTTATTATACAGGTCATTGAAAACCGGCAGGGTAGCTTCCTTGAATTTCGGTCTCCAGTCGAGTGCACCACGTTGTGCTGTAGCACTGCAGTTTGAGTACATCCAGTCCATTCCGTTTTCGTCAACCAGTCGGATCAGACTCTGGGTAAGTTCTTCAACAGTTTCATTGAAGGCTTCGCTGGGAGAATGCCCATTCTGGCGGAGAACCTGGTACTGTGCATCCATGATGCCTGCCAGTGCGCCCATGAGTACGCCCCTTTCACCGGTAAGGTCGCTGTATACTTCGCTTTCGAAGGTAGTAGGGAAAAGGTATCCTGAACCAATGGCAATACCGATTGCCAGTGTACGCTCGGTAGCCCGTTTGGTGTAATCCTGGAAAACTGCATAACTTGAATTGATTCCGGCGCCTGCAAGGAAGTTACGTCTCACGCTTGTTCCCGAGCCCTTGGGTGCAACCAAAATTACATCCACATCGGTAGGAGGAACAACACCTGTTTGCTCCTTGTAAGTAATCGAAAATCCATGCGAGAAATACAAAGCATCACCGGTTTTAAGGCATGGCTTCAGTATGGGCCAAATGGCGCGCTGTGCTGCATCTGATACAAGGTATTGAATAATGGTTCCTTTAGTAGCAGCTTCTTCAATTGAAAACAAGGTTTTTCCCGGAACCCAGCCGTCTCTGATGGCCTTATCCCAGTCAGCTTTGAATTCAGGTGCCTGACCAATAATTACATTGATGCCGTTCTCTTTCATGTTCAGTGCCTGTGCAGGGCCCTGAACACCATAACCGATAACAGCAACAACTTCGTCTTTCAGAATTTCCTGCGCTTTTTTAAGCGGAAATTCTTCACGGGTTATAACGTCTTCAACAACTCCTCCAAAATTAATTTTTGCCATAATGTATTTAATATTAATTAATTGATTGATTAATTCTTTTCATATTCAACTGACTCGTGGCCAACTTCTTTCATGTAATTCGAGAATACCTCCTTACTTGACCGGGTGACCGCAATGCGCCCCGAACGGGTAAACTGAAGCAGTCCATAATTGTTTAATTCATCAAAAAGCGCCTGGGTTTCCTCCTTGTGACCGGTGAGTTCAATTACCGTATACTCAGGCCGTACTTCCAGTATGCGGGCACTGTGTTTGCGAATGGTTGCCTCAACCTTGTTACTTTCGAGCAAAGTCCTGGTAGGCACCTTGTACAGTGCTATTTCCTGGAAAATAACCTCCTCTTCAGTGTGATAGAATGCCTTAAGCACCTCAACCAGTTTTTCAATCTGCTCAACCACCTTTTCCACCTTTTCACGGCAATCATGCACAACAATGGTGAACTTGTGAATGCCTGGTATGGCCGATCCCGAAACTGTCAGACTGTCAATGTTGACCTGCCTGCGGGTGAATATAATGGTAATCCGGTTAAGAAGACCAATATGGTTTTCTGAAAATGCAGAAATGGTGTAGGTTTTCTTCCCTTCAATGCAGTTGCCGTTTTCGCTATTTATAGTTGTTGTAGCCATATCCGTTACTTTTTTTGTTCAAGAATCACTTCTGAGACTGATGCTCCGGTAGGTACCATGGGGAATACGTTATCTTCCTTCTCAATGGATACTTCGAGCAGGTAGGGGCCGTTGTGGTCCAGCATCTCCTGGATAGCCTGTGCAAGCTGTGGTCTTTCAAGAACTTTTTTTCCCTTGATACCAAATCCTTCAGCTACCTTGATGAAATCAGGGTTCAGCAGGTAGGTCTCGGAATACCTTTTATCAAAGAAAAGCTGCTGCCACTGCCGCACCATGCCCAGGTATTTGTTATTCAAGAGTACTATTTTAACAGCAGCCTGGGTTTGATTGATTGTTCCAAGTTCCTGTATGGTCATCTGGAATCCGCCATCTCCCACAAAAAGAATAACCTGTTTATCGGGACATCCGATTTTGGCTCCGTGGGCAGCAGGCAATCCGAATCCCATAGTTCCCAATCCTCCGGAAGTTACAAAGCTACGCGGATTTTTATGAAAAGCATATCTTGAAGCAAACATTTGATGCTGTCCGACATCAGTAACCAC
>CAYTNC010000321.1:0-2934 GCA_964438935.1 uncultured Bacteroidales bacterium | reverse complement strand
GTGAATATCAATGCATTACAGATATTAGCTTGACGGCTATGCCGCCAGCGGGGGATATCGCTATGCTCAGCGTTAACTGCTATGATTTTGATGTCGCCATATGCAAATGAATGAATATCTACAATATACATTCTTAGTTTGACGGCTATGGTTTGTAACTACGCGCCTTTACTACCGGACAAGTACTTGTGTATACCCTTTGCCGCGCGGCGGCCGTCGCCCATTGCCAGGATCACGGTGGCACCGCCTCTTACAATGTCGCCCCCGGCAAACATACCGGTTACATTCGATTCCATCTTTTCGCTGTCGACCTCAATGGTTCCGTATTTGCTGACACGCAGATCGGGCATGCTCTGGGGGATTAGCGGGTTGGGTGATACTCCGATAGCCACAATAACCAGATCGGCTTCGATAATAAACTCCGAACCGGGTATGGGAACCGGCTTTCTCCGGCCCGATGCATCGGGTTCCGACAATTCCATGCATTGCAATTTGATGCGGTTCACATGGCCCTTTTCATCGGCGTAGTATTCTAAAGGATTATGCAGGTTGAGGAATTCAATTCCTTCTTCCTGCGCATGCCTGATTTCTTCCTTACGCGCCGGCATTTCGGCAAATGAGCGCCTGTAGATGATCATGGCTTTCTCAGCACCCAGCCTTTTGGCTGTTCGCACCGAGTCCATGGCCGTATTGCCGCCACCAATAACGGCCACACGCTTGCCTAAGAATACGGGGGTATCATGATCCGGCTTTGCTGCACC
Source organism: uncultured Bacteroidales bacterium (assembly GCA_964438935.1). Taxonomy (GTDB): domain Bacteria; phylum Bacteroidota; class Bacteroidia; order Bacteroidales; family UBA10428; genus UBA5072. The sequence continues at coordinate 2,173 of CAYTNC010000321.1, read as the reverse complement.
CATCAAATTGACTCGTGTGAGGTATTCATTGGATGAAAGAACTCCATTGAAATTTTCTCCCGGAATGTTCATGAAATTGGGCAAACCGGCACCACTTCCTACAAAAAAAGCCATGAAACCATCCTGCCTGAGATCATCAAACGTCAGCGTTCTTCCGGCTATCATGTTTTTAACAAACACAACACCCATATTTTTCAGATTGTTGATTTCCAGATCAATAATCTGATTGGGCAATCTGAATTCAGGAATACCATATTTTAATACCCCGCCAAACTCGTGAAGGGCCTCAAAAACAGTTACATCATATCCGTATTTAACCAAATCGCCTGCTGCTGCCAACCCGGCCGGACCTGATCCGATAACCGCCACCTTGATGTGATTGCGTTGTGTGATTTCAGGAACTGAAATATGTCCCGACTGATTTTCGTAATCTGCCGTGAATCTTTCGAGGTATCCTATTGCTACAGCTTCTTTCTTTAATTTGGTGGTATAAATGCATCTGGCTTCGCATTGTATTTCCTGCGGACAAACGCGTCCGCAAACTGAAGGAAATACATTGTTTTTCTTTATTGCAGCAGCTGCCTTCAGAAACTCCCCTGCTTCAACGTATTTGATAAAACCCGGAATGTCAACCCCAACCGGACAGCCTTTGGTGCATTCGGGTTCCGGGCAGTCGAGACAACGCTTTGCCTCAACCAAAGCCATCTCAGCAGTTATACCGCTGTTGACCTCCACATTGCTTTTGATGCGCTCCTGCGGGTCAACTTCGGGCATTTTTACCCTTGTTATATTGGTGCGATCTTTGGCAGGGATACTCTTTTTCAACTCCCTGCGCCATTCCTGATCACGTAATTCTTTTTGGTTATTGGTATTATCTGTAGCCATTATAATTCACCTTATTTTGAGAGTTGCTCCCCGTATTGCTGTGCCTCTTCATTTTTATAGCCCCCGAGACGCATCAACAGTTCATCAAAATCAACATCGAAAGCATTGAACTCTGGTCCGTCAACACAAACAAACTTAATTTTTCCACCCACACTCACCCTGCATGCACCGCACATACCTGTGCCATCCACCATAATAGCATTCAGACTGGCCATGGTAGGCACGCTGTACTTCTTAGATACCAGGCTGGTAAACTTCATCATGATGGCCGGTCCAATGGTAACACAAAAATCAATTTTCTGATTTTTAAACACTTCCTCCATTCCGACTGTCACAAGGCCCTTGGTGCCGTAACTGCCATCATCAGTCATGATGATCACCTCATCAGAATGGCTCCTGATTTCATTTTCGAGTATCAGTAAATCTTTATTGCGTGCGGCCAGAATGCTGATAACCTTGTTACCCGCATTATGCAGAGCTTCCACAATAGGCAACAACGGGGCAATGCCAACACCTCCGCCGGCACACAGCACGGTTCCCATTTTTTCAATATGTGTTGGATTACCCAACGGGCCAACCACATCAGTAACCTCATCTCCGACATTCAGATTGGCCAGTTTGTGACTGGTTACACCAACCTTTTGCACGATCAGTGTTATTGAACCTTTATCAATGTCAGCCTTAGCTATGGTAAGCGGTATGCGCTCCCCTTCGGTCCCAATCTTCACAATCACAAAATGTCCGGCTTTTCTTTTCCGGGCAATGAGAGGGGCCTCTATCTCAATTTGAACCACGTTGGGCGACAAGTACTCCTTTGAAAGAATTCTGCTCATGAACCAAAAAATTTGGCGGTGAAAATATAATAATTTGCGCCATTAAAAGAATGATTCAATAAAATACGTGAATCGCTTAAGCAAATGGCGAAATAGTTGCCGCCGCAAAAGTATTACTTTATGAGGGAAATTAGCAAAAAGCCCACGCAAAAATTACGGGATTCCTTGCAACTGTCAGGCAACAGCCCGGATGGCAGGTTGCCCATCCACTTCCGGCGAACGGTTTGACACCCTTTTGGAAACCTCAGCATGGTAACCCGACACCAATTCAGAAACAACTTCTGAAACATGCTGAATCCGGTCGGTGCGGTAGGCATTGGAACCGGCAAAGGCAAATCCCTCGCTCATTCTGCCCTGTGCAGCATTGTATAATGCCTGTGCAATACAATAAGGCGCTTTTCTGAAATCGCACGATGCCAGGCAATGCCAGGAACACTTAAAAGGCTTTTTGTTTC
>CAYTNC010000320.1:0-2938 GCA_964438935.1 uncultured Bacteroidales bacterium | reverse complement strand
GTTCCGAAGGAACCTGTTGTGCCTCCTGTTGCCGATAAAAAATCTGAAGAACCTGTAGTTCAGGCTCCTCCTGAAAGAGCGCCCAAAGTTGAGGAAGTTGTTGCTCCTGTGGAAGCAGAAATCTTCATGAAACAAGAGCTTAAGGATGTAGAAGTAAAGGTGGTGGGCAGGATTGATCTGGATGCCATGAATCAGCGGACGCGGCCTCCCAAAAAGACGCGGGAACAGCTGGAGAAAGAAAGGAAGAGCAGAAATAGTCCGCAGAGGGAATCTGAAAACGCCGAAACCCGGTCAAAAGATAAAGCTGAAACAGGCTCAACACGGTCCGAAAGACCGCAACCTGAAGTGATCAGGGCAAGAGCTGAAAAGCTTGATGGCCCGAAGGTTGTTGGTAAAATGCAATTGCCTGGTAAGGCGTCTGAATCGGATGATGCTGCACATAAGAAGAAAAGAAAACGCATTAAGAAAGACACACAGCGCGTGAGCGTTGAAAAGCAGCCTGGCAAACCGCCTACAGCAGAGGCTTTGAAAGATAATAAGAAGAAGAAAAAGCGTAAGGGTTACCGGTTTGAAATCAGCGAAGAAGATGTTGACAAGCAGATTAAGGATACTTTTGCGCAGTTGACTACCAAGGGAAGGTCATCAAAAGGTGCCAAGTACCGTAAGGAAAAACGCGACATCATGAGCCAGCGTAACCTGGCCGAAGAGGAAAGAAAAGAGCTTGAAAAAAATGTACTGAAAGTTACCGAGTTCGTAACGGTAAATGAACTGGCTACATTGATGGAGGCGCCTGTTAATGAGGTGATTGCCGCATGTATGAGCCTGGGTTTGTTTGTATCTATCAACCAAAGGCTGGACGCTGAAGCCCTGGTGCTTGTAGCCGAGGAATTCAGTTTCAAGGTAGAATTTGTTACTGTTGACACGCAGGAAGAGGAAGATGAAGAGGAGGAAGATCCGGAGAATCTTGTACCACGGCCTCCTATTGTAACTGTTATGGGCCATGTGGACCACGGTAAAACTAAACTTCTCGACCACATCAGGCATGCCAATGTAATTGCAGGTGAAGCCGGAGGTATCACGCAGCATATAGGTGCTTATGGTGTTGAACTTAAAGGCGGACGACAGATCTCCTTCCTGGATACTCCCGGACATGAGGCTTTTACTGCAATGAGGGCCCGCGGAGCACAAATCACAGATGTGGCCATCATCGTTGTGGCTGCTGATGACGGGATCATGCCTCAGACTGTTGAAGCAATCAACCATGCTCAGGCTGCCGGAGTTCCCATGGTATTTGCAATAAACAAAATTGACAAGCCAACGGCCAATCCTGAAAAAATAAAAGAGTCGCTGGCCAAAATGAATATATTGGTGGAAGACTGGGGTGGAAAATTCCAGTCGCAGGAAATCTCTGCCAAAACCGGGTTGAATATAGAAGAACTGCTTGAAAAGGTGCTGCTTGAAGCTGAGTACTTGAATCTCAGAGCCAATCCGAATAAGCCTGCGGTGGGTACCATTATTGAATCATCCCTGGATAAGGGAAGAGGTTATATGGCCACTGTGCTGGTTCAGACCGGAAGCCTGCGCGTGGGTGATGTGGTGCTTGCCGGACATAATTTTGGCAGGGTTAAGGCCATGTACGACGAGAGGGGAAAGAAAATCACCCTAGCCGGTCCTTCGGATCCGGTGTTGATACTTGGATTGAATGGTGCACCGCAGGCTGGCGACAAGTTCAATGTATATGAAAGTGAGAAGGATGCCAAAGATATAGCCAACAAGCGTGAGCAATTGCTGCGTGAGCAGGGTTTGCGCACACAGAAGCACATTACACTTGATGAAATCGGCCGTCGTATTGCCATTGGCAATTTCAAGGAACTCAATGTAATTGTTAAGGGTGATGTGGACGGATCCATTGAAGCACTTTCTGATTCACTGATCAAGCTTTCCAATGAAGAGATACAGGTGAATGTGATCCATAAAGCCGTAGGTCAGATATCGGAAAGCGATGTGTTGCTGGCTGCCGCTTCCAATGCTATTGTAATTGGATTCCAGGTGCGCCCGTCCTTGCAGGCTCGCAAGCTGGCCGAGAAGGAGGAGATTGACATCAGGCTGTACAGCATTATCTACGATGCCATCAATGAAATCAAATCGGCGATGGAAGGTATGTTGTCCCCTGAAATCAAGGAAGATATTGTAGCTACACTGGAGATACTTGAGGCTTTCAAAATTACCAAGGTTGGCACTATTGCCGGCTGTATGGTGAAGGAAGGTAAGATCAAGCGCGACACCCGGATAAGAATCATCCGCGATGGCATTGTAGTTTATACAGGCAAACTGGCATCCCTGAAACGATACAAGGATGACGTGAAAGAGGCGGTGATCGGACAGGAATGTGGTTTAAATGTTGAAAACTTCAACGACATCCGTGCCGGAGATATTATTGAAGGTTACGAAACCACCGAAGTCAAGAAGAAACTTTAAGAACAACACCCGTGGATGAATTATTACGTCAATCATCCATGATCAAGATGGAAGCAGGCAGGCTGGGTTTTGACGCCTGCGGCATTTCCCCTGCTGCCTGTCTCGAAGATGAGCGTGAGTATCTGAACAGCTGGCTCAAACGCGATTTTCATGGCTGCATGAGCTACATGGAAAATTATGCAGATCAGCGTGTTGATCCTGCCCTTCTGGTTCCCGGTGCAAAATCAGTGATTTCAGTTCTGATCAACTATTTCCCTGCTGCTTCTCAGCAGGATCCCGAAGCCCCGGTACTTTCAAAATATGCCTATGGGGAAGACTACCACCGGGTGATCCGCAAAAAGCTGAAGCATTTATTTCGTTTCATCCATGAATCGGTTGCCCCTGTTACCGGCAGGTACTTTGTTGATTCGGCTCCGGTTCTTGAAAAAGCATGGGCCGCCAGGTCGGGTTTGGGCTGGAT
>CAYTNC010000319.1:0-2941 GCA_964438935.1 uncultured Bacteroidales bacterium | reverse complement strand
ATCAGACTTAAACATTTGCTTGGCATCCAAAATGTCGTAATGGTCAACCACCAAAAATTCTTCATCACAGGAGTTGATGCCCAATAGTAGCAAACTGCCTGCAATTGTGTAAAATATTTTAGCTATTTTTTTCATAGTATTATACTGTTTTAAAGTGAAATAAATCATTAAAACTGAAGAGTTAAACCCACAGTGTAAGTACGCGGCATGGGATAGCGACCTGTATCCAATCCTGTGTACAGAACACTTCCCTGTCCAATTTCCGGATCACCATATTTCTTGTAGGGGCTAATGGTAAGCAGGTTCTGAACTGAGAAGTTGATACGTGCACTTTCAATGCGCAGCGGAGTTAACATTTTTCCACCAAAGTTATAGGCAACCTGAACATTTCCAATTTTATAATAATTGCCCTTTTTAACAAATGCATCTGATGCCTGCATATTCAGGTTATAATCAAGCAGTGACAATCTGGGTACTGAGGTGCTTCCATTTTCAGGTGTCCAGGCCTCGTCAGATGCAGAGTTCAGAATGTTAGGCACAGTGCCATTATCTGATCCGAACATGTTTTGAAGAGTCATGGCTGAATAGGAGAAGATTTTTGCGCCAAATACGCCATAAGAATAAACTGAGAAATCCCAGTTCTTATAGGTAGCATTTAAAGTCAACCCCAAATTCAATTTTGGGAAACCATTACCTAAAATGGTCCTGTCCATATCATTAATGTAACCATCACCATTTAGGTCTCTGAATTTATAGTCACCGGCAGTGGTTTGTTGCTTCCAATACCTCTCATGACCTGCGGCAACTGCAGCGGCATTGGCAGCATCAACTTCAGCCTGTGATTGGAAAATTCCTTCCACTTCGTAGCCATAAAAAGAACCAACGGCATAGCCATTGCGCATGATTGAGTGACCATCCCAATGAACATTGGCAGGAGCTCCAATTTGTCCTTTATTAGAACCGTCATAGGTTTCACCTTCGTTAGTAAAATACTGATCTACGCCAATCCCTTCAATTTTGTTTTTAACGCTGGAACCGGTTAAGACAGCACCCAATTGCAAATCATTGCTTACGCGTTTTTTATAGTCAACACTGAATTCAATACCCTTATTCTTAATTTCTCCATAGTTGGTATAAATTTTGGTATCACCAGCTGACGGGCGTACGTTTCGGTACAACAAAAGGTCAATAGCGTCTCTCATGAAATAATCCACTGTAATATTCAATGCATTGTTCAACAAGCCCAGGTCGATACCAATGTTGGTTTGTTCATTCGTTTCCCATTTTAACTTGGTATCAACCAAGTTACCTACAAGACCATTATATAAACTACGTGTAGATCCGAAAGCGGCAGCTCCACCCTGCGGATAATAGAAGTATTGAATAGTATTGGATGTCAGCGCTTCTGTAGCCCTGTTGCCAATATTTCCAGCGTTACCTGTTCGTCCCCAACCCAAACGAAGTTTCAAATTACTGATAGTGGAATTGCCTTTCAGGAAATCCTCTTCTGAAACACGCCATGCAAGAGCTGCTGAAGGGAAAGTTCCCCAGACGTTATCAATACCAAAGTTGGAAGAGCCATCCCGGCGTAATGTACCGGTTAAAATATAACGATCTTTAAAGCTATAACTCAAACGGCCAAAGTACGATAAGTTGCGTCTTTCCAGGTCATATGAGCCACTGGCATTTTTTGAACTGGGAGTACTTGTAAGACCAATATCGCGGATGTTTGCTCCGGGAAAATCGTTTGCACTAACATTTGACCTGTCGCCAAAGCTTCTGCTAATAGAATTACCGGCCATTACAGTCAGGTTGTGAACTTCATTGGTCCAGTTATAAGTCAGGTAACTTTCTGCGGCAAGTGTATTGCTTTGATTGTTATTTATTTGCAAATTATACCTTTTATCGTAATTGTATCTTTCAATCTCTGTTACACCATCGGGAGCAAAACGCTTGGTATTACCCCAGAAATTATGATAATTACCTGCCCAGAGCGAATAGGATCCTATGGTTTTAAAAGTCAGACCTTTAAGCAACTTAATGCCAAGAGTTGCATTAAGACGGACATTGTTGTTCAAGCTCTTACCATTTTGTTCCATCTGCTGAGCTAACATGTTATCAGTAATCAGTGCATCATAAGAACCTGTTGGGCCTTGCAAGGGAACACCATAGGTGCCGTTGGAGTTCTTAGCATTCGGACTTACAAGAACACCACTTGCAACATAATCCATAGTGGGGGAATTGAATGCCATATCACGGAGTGAGGAGAGGTTACCGTTATTACCAATACCGGCATTGCTACCCTGTGATTCAGTATGTGTAAAGCTAAGATCTCCGCCAAATTCGAGAAAATCAGCAGCTTTGGAAGATACACTTACTCTACCTGTCAAACGATTCATATTGCTGTTTACAACAAGTCCGTCGTGATTCAGATAACCTACAGAGGCATTATACTGAGTATTTTCCGAACCTCCTGTAGCAGAAAGATTGTACTGCTGCCTGAGAGAAGGTCTTGTCATTTCTCTCTGCCAGTTGATGGTTTTTCTCTGACCATCATAAGCTTCGCTAAAAATAGGATTTACTACGCCAACGCCATCATTTGCACGAGCCTTCCTGATGTTTGCACCATAGGTATTTGCGTCAGTTACGTCCAGTTCCCTGGCCAAAGTTTGCACACCGAAGTCGGCTTGAAAAGCAATATGAGCTTTGCCAACCTGTCCCTTTTTAGTGGTAACCATGATAACGCCGTTTGCTCCTGCCGATCCGTAAATAGCAGTAGCGGAAGCATCTTTCAAAACCTCAATACGCTCTATATCGCTGGGATTCAAAAAATTGGCATCAGTACCCACAGGTACACCGTCAACTACATACAAAGGTCTTGAAGAGCCGTTGATGGTAGCAATACCACGGATATAAACAGCACTGTTGGCATCAGGAGCAC
>CAYTNC010000318.1:1494-2952 GCA_964438935.1 uncultured Bacteroidales bacterium | reverse complement strand
CGGTTGGTTATTTTAGCCAGCCAGGGCAGGAAAAACAAACCGAAAGCGGCTGCAAAAAGATTGTAATAGCCCATCATGCCACCTATCCAGTTAGCCCCTTCGTTATAGGCCGAAGATAATGTATCGCTGGTCCCGTAAAGGTGTTCGGTCAACGCAGGTGTGGCGTATATCCATAATGAAAAAAGGGCAAACCACGAAAAGAACTGTACCACGGCGAGTTGCGACATGGTCCGGGGCATCCGGTACAGGTCGGTAATAATGCTGACCAGTCCGTTACCTGTGCTGCTGTTTCTAACCAGCAGGTAAGTAATCAATTGCAAAACGCCAAAAAGGGCAAGACCTCCCGATAAAATATATAGTTCCTTTTCAAGGGCGAAATAATAAACCGGGAAAGCGATTACGATGCCTGCCAGGGTCCATAGTACACCCCGGTTGAGGTACTTGTTGGCCGGCTCACAGGTTTCAGCCACCTGGGCTTGCTGGTCAACAACCGACTGGTATTTTTTCAATTCCTCTGGCGAGTATTCTTTAGTGGTGAATACAGTCCACAATACAGCCAGCAGAAATACGGCGCCTCCGAAGTAAAATGAATAAATAACGGTATGCGGTATTTGCCCTTCAGGAGCCGTGTTGGAAATATTCAGCCAGTTGGCCAGCATGTAGGGCAGCCACGAGGCCACAAAAGCCCCTATGCCAATGAAGAAGCTCTGCATGGTAAAACCCAGGGTTCGTTGTTCATCGGGCAGCATATCACCAACGAATGCCCTGAAAGGTTCCATGGAGATGTTGATGGATGCGTCCATGATCCACAGCATTCCGGCGGCAAACCAAAGGGCAGGGGAGTTGGGCATGATGATCAGTGCCAGGGAAGCCAACAGAGCACCCACCAGGAAGTAGGGACGGCGCCGGCCCAGTTTTCCCCAGGTTTTGTCGCTCATGTGCCCGATGATGGGCTGCATGATAAGCCCTGTTACCGGTGCTGCAATCCATAAAATAGGTATGTTGTCGATTTCAGCCCCGAGGGTTTGGAAAATGCGACTCACATTGGCATTTTGAAGTCCAAATCCGAACTGAATGCCCAGGAATCCGAAACTCATGTTCCAGATCTGCCAAAAACTTAGTTTAGGTTTATTCATGAAGTCTTAAAAATGATAAGGGGTATAAAAACAAAAATCCCTGTCTGTTAGCAACAGAACCAGAGATTAACAAATTGGATTATCGGGAATAATCACATCAAAAATAATACAAAGAAAAGCTATTTGCAACTATTTGATTGATAATTTTTTATAGGTGTATGCAAAAAGTCATGAATTACCAGATTGCAATCGTTTGCGGTGGGTTTCGCTCTAATACACTATTTTCAGGAAAATATATAAGTGTTATTTTCAAAATTAGTAGCGAAAGTGGCAGCGGCAGTAGCAGTAGCAGTGGCATGAGCATGAGTGTGTGTGGTGGCAG
>CAYTNC010000318.1:0-1394 GCA_964438935.1 uncultured Bacteroidales bacterium | reverse complement strand
GAGCATGAGTGTGTGTGGTGGCAGTAGCAATAAAAGCAGACAGAATATTTTCAAATACTAGAATTGCTGTTTTGGTAAGAATTTTTCCGGATTGTCACCCATACTTCCTAACATTCTTCCAATCTCCCTATAAGAACTTACTAAAGAATTGTGGGTTTCAGTATCAATATAGGAACAGCTTTGTGCAAAATCAACCCATACAATAGTTTCGCTGGTCTCTCCGTCTGCATCACTTATTTTACTAGTAAAATTCTTAGGATATCTTCTTTTTCTATAGGCTTCAGCAATATTTGCACATACTGATCTGGATGATCTCCTGATCTGATTTGTCAATGAATAGACCTCCTCTTTTGGGAACTTCTTTGAGACTTCGAAAATCTCCATGGCCAATTTATATGAAAGTTGATATACTTTCAAGTCCTTAAAGCCTTCATTCATAACTTATTCTTATTACATTTAACTTCTACCCTAAATATATTGCAGTTTAATATAAATCTGCTGCCGCTACTGCTACTGCTCCTGCCACTTCCCCTGCTCACACCCACACTCCTGCTACTGCCACTGCCACTTCCCCTGCTCACACTCAAACTCATACTCCTGCCACTGCTACTGCCGCTGCTACTGCCGCTGCCGCTGCCCCTGCCCCTGCTCTACAGCTTCCTCGTACTATCCCTAACCACCAAATCCGTTTTAACCACTTCGGTGATGGGGTTGGAAGATTCACATTCGTCGTTGATTCGTTTGATGAGGATTTCGGTAGCTTTTTTGCCGATTTCGAAGCCATGCTGGCTGACTGTAGTGAGGAGCGGATCGGTAATGGCGGATACCAGCCCGTCTGTAAAACCTACAATGGAAATATCTTTGGGAACTTTGTAACCCATTGCTTTTACCGTATTTAAGGTCCCGACGGCTGTCATGTCGTTCACCGTAAATATGGCATCAGGCGGCCGGTTCCGGCTCATCATCAGCCGGGTGGTTACCATGGCATCTTCAAAGGTATCGCAGCTCACGATCAGGTCATCCTCAACCTTTATACCGTTCTTTTCCAGGGCGCTTATATAACCCCTTTTGCGGAGATAACTGATCTGCAGGTGCTGAGGTCCTGCAAAATGTGCTATGCGCCGGCAACCGGTTTTAATCAGGTAGTCCACTGCATTGAAGGCTCCTTCAAAGTCATCCACAATCACCCTGTCGGTTTCTATCTCATCACAGGCACGGTCAAAGAATACCAAAGGCACATTGTTGTCGATCAGTTGCCTGATGTGTCCGAATTTCTTGGTTCCCTTAGCCAGTGAAATCAGCACCCCGTCGGCCTGGCTGTTGATGATGCTCTGGATGTTCATGATCTCGCGTTCGTAGCTTTCATTCGACTGGAAGAACATCACGTTATAGCC
>CAYTNC010000317.1:0-2960 GCA_964438935.1 uncultured Bacteroidales bacterium | reverse complement strand
AGTTCTGCAGGATAATCAGCCTTCGACAACAGAATGAATGATGCAAAACGGCACGAGTGTTTGACGCTGGTACACAAACCGGGCCAGAATCCGCGACCGGCCTGAATTTCGTTGTCGTTGGCCCGGCTGTTGTGATTTGATCCGATGGTGGCGCCGGCAGCCATATTGCTCTGACCCATCACCACTGAGGCAATCAGGAATGAATTGTTGTGGTGCTGCTCATGGGCAGGAAAGATCAGGTTGTTCAATACTTCGCAGCAGGAAATGGTTGAATTGTCGCCCAGAAAAGAATTAATCAGTCTGGCGCCATATTTCAGACCTGAGTTATTTCCCAGAATAAACTTCACCGCTTTGCAGCCATAAAAAATGTGGCAACCATAGCCGATGATCCCGTTCACCAGTTCAACCCCTTCGCCAATCTGGGTTGGCTCTTCAACAGATGAATTGATGGTGAGGTTTTTCAGTTTATTGGCACCTTTGATATAACATTTAGATCCTATTTTAACATCTTTCAGAATCAGGGAGTTCTTAATAACGCATTGGTCACCCACAATTCCATAATAACCCAGGCGGTTATCGAAGGATTCCTGGGTAATTTGAATCAGTTTTTTCTGCAGGTCTTTATCATCCCGGTATTTGGCCCACAAATAGGCGTCTGCAGTGATGATTCCGTCGAAGGGCAAGATTCTCCGTGCGCCGGTTTCATTCATCAGATCAAGCCAGGTTCTGATGTTTTCGGGTTCACCTTCCTTAACAATGCCGTTCCCGAATTTGGCATGGTTGGTGGTATTCATCTCCTGAATGTTGAATAAAATAGTACGTTCACCAATAATAAAATAAGAGAGGTAATGTACTTCATGAATGGCTACATCGTCGCCGATATCGCAGGAAATCACCAGGCTGTTTGTTATTCCTGTTGGGACCTTCAGGTCGTGATGTTGCAGGAACACATTCCTTACCCGGCCGATTCTTACCAATCCGAAGAATCGCGAATTCTTGATCTGGTTGGTATCGAATTCATCAGTAACCAGGATGTTTTCCCATGAATCGGAGGTGTTGTCGTTTTTAACCAACCGCTCCACTTCGTCTGAACGGAGGTGTCTCCATCCCGATTCTGGTGTTGCGGTTTGAATGTTGCGGAGATAATATTCATTCTTTCCTTTAGGAAGATATTGCTTGGGAATAAAGTTCTTCCCCATATTTTCGGGAAGCACTAAACTGACTTGATCCATAGGGTAATATTTTGGTTCTTGTAAAAATCACTATAAGGTAATTAGTATCATAATTTGGGCGGCCAGAATGCGGAGGAACATGGTGAAGGGGTAAACGGTAGCGTAAGCAGTTGACTGGGCATGAACCGGAGCAAGGCTGTTGGCGAATTCGAGCGCAGGAGGATCCGTCATGGCCCCTGAAATAATACCGCATATTTTGAGGTAGTTGTACTTCATCAGGCGGGCAATTACAGCAGCCAGCAACACAGGTACCAGTGTGATGACTGCACCGTAAAGCATCCACATATATCCGCCATTGATTATGGTGTTTACAAAATGTCCTCCTGATGAGAGGCCCACGCAGGCAAGAAATAAAATGATTCCGAGTTCCCTGATCATCATGTTGGCACTTGGTGTCATATAAAAATCAAAGCTTTTGAAGCGACGCTGATTACCAAGTAAAATGGCAATTAAAAGCGGACCTCCTGCCAATCCCAACTTGGCGGGAGCCGGCAGGCCGGGAATAAAAATGGGAATGCTCCCCAGAATGACGCCCAGTGCTATGCCAACAAAAATGGGAAGGGTATTGGGATGGGCCAGTTCTTCCACCGAATTGCCAAGCTCATTTCGAATCTCGTTCAGGAGATCGCGCTTCCCGACAATTCTTACGGTATCACCAAATTCAACCGTAGTACCTCTTGTGGGCAGTATTTCAGTACCAGCCCGGAAGATCCGGGTAATGTTGGCTTCATACCTGCGGTATATCCCAATTTGCTGAATGGTTTTTCCGGCATATTTGCGGTTGGTAACCAATACATGAAACATGGCGAGGTCACCGGAGATCTCTTTCTTCTCGGCAATTTTTACCTTGCCAATGGTCATTTTCAGGTTTTTGATATATTGTAATGCCGACACGCCAATGATCAGGTCGTCTTCCTGAAGAACCAGATCCTCGGTGGCCACCAGGTATGCTCCGTTGCGGAGAATCCTTGATATAACCAGTTCCTTGTCGATAAATTCCTTGATATAGCTCAGCTTCTGACCGATCAGGTTGGGATTGGTAACCGTGATTTCAACACTTTCCAGTTTCTGGCGGATGGTCTGAAACTGGTTTTTATAATCGGTAACCTCTTTGTCAATTTTTATTCTGAAAAAGACCCGGACCAGGATCAATGAAAAGATGATCCCCAATACGCCGAAAGGATAAGCAACAGCATAACCCATGCCTGCAACTGCTGCATCATCGGGATTGCCAAAATCGGTAAGTACCTGCTGCGCTGCACCAAGTCCGGGTGTATTGGTAACCGCACCGCTCATAATTCCTGTAATAACCGAAGCCGGAACTCCACCCAGGCGATGGAACAACCAGGCGATGACAAATCCTCCTGCGACAATGCCTGCCGCAAAAAGGTTTAGTCTCAGGCCGTCGCTCCTGAAGGTATTGAAAAATCGGGGGCCAACATCAATGCCAATGGCATATACAAACAAGATCAATCCGAATTCACGAATGAAATGAAGCACTTCAGGGTTTGCCTGTGCTCCCAGATGACCGATCAGCAACCCTGAAAACAACACTCCGGCAACGCCCAGCTTTACATTTTTAAAACGCACTTTTCCCAATAAAACCCCTATGAATGCAGTGATGCTGATAAACAAAATGGCATTTGCGGTACCGGAGCCTGAAAGCAGATTTTTAAAGAAATCCATGCCGAACGGTTAAAGAAATTCCTTTAAAATTATAATAAAAGT
>CAYTNC010000316.1:0-2976 GCA_964438935.1 uncultured Bacteroidales bacterium | reverse complement strand
AGCCAAAAGCCAATAGCCAAAAGCCAAAAGCCAATAGCCATAAAGTTTAAAAGAGATGAAGATAGAGGAAGTTCCGCAGGATAAGGGTTATATGATCGACGGCAAGATCAGTGATCTGAATTATGCGGTTGATGAGCACGGGAATTACGTAAGCAGGAAAAGCAGAGGATGGCTACCCAAGAATGAGGCCATGACAATGGCCTGGGAGTTGGTATTTGAACGGGTTGAAGAGGTGCGCAAAAAAGTAATTTCCGGTGAACTCAGTCCGCTTAAATTTTATATGGAACTTCATGTTATGGACATTTCCATCCTGTCGGGTTACACCGGAATTGCCAAATGGAAGGTGAAAAGGCATATGGAAATGAAACACTTCCGTAGGCTCAGTCCTGACAAAATGGTCAGATATGCCGAAGTTTTTGGTATTTCTCCGGAAGAACTCCAGGATATCGAAAGAATACGAACTATGGTTTTGAAGCATGAAGATTGATTTTGAACATAAACAGGCAGCGCATTGTGAGAACGGCGTTACCTCCAACCTACTCAGATATTATGGCATAGAATTAAGCGAGCCCATGGTCTTCGGAATTGGCTCGGGCTTCTTCTTTTCACACATGCCTTTTATTAAGCTGAACGGAATGGCGGTTACCTCATTCAGGGTATGGCCCGGGGTGATCTTTAAACGTGTTACCCGGAGGCTTGGACTTGATGTTAAAAGATATAAATTCAGGAAACCGGAACCGGCCATGAATGAACTCGACAGGATGCTGGTTCAGGGAGTACCTGTTGGGATGCTTGTAGGTGTATACCAGTTGCCCTATTTTCCAAAGGAATACAGGTTTCATTTTAACGCACATAACATCACGGTTTTTGGAAAGGAGGATGGGCAATACTTTGTAAGTGACCCTGTTATGGAACATGTTGAGGTGCTTACCCCTGATGAGCTTTCAAAGGTGCGGTTTGCAAAGGGAACCTACCCTCCCAGCGGCAGAATGTATTGCATTGCCCGTGTGCCTGATAAAATTGATCTGAAGCCTGCTATAATTAAGGGGATTCAAAAGACGGCCAAGGACATGCTTACCATACCCATTCCCATGTTTGGAATTGATGGCATCAGGTATCTTGCCAAAAGAATGCGAAAATGGCCGGCCAGGTATGGCGATAAGAAAGCTGCGCTGAATCTTGGGCAGGTGATTCGTATGCTCGAAGAGATTGGTACGGGTGGTGCCGGCTTCAGGTTTATATATGCCGCTTTTTTACAGGAAAGTGCGGAAATCCTGCAGCAACCCTGGCTTAACGAAGTGAGTCGCGATATGACTACCGTAGGCGATTTGTGGCGGGAGTTTGCAGTTATGGCCGCCCGCTGTTTCAAGAACAGGGACAAGGGGCAAACATCATATGATGAGTTGGCCGACAGGTTGATGACCATTGCTGACCGGGAGGAGAAAATCTTCTGCCAACTCAGGAAAATATCCCTCACATGAACGGAAAACAAGTAATACAGATTCAGGATCTTACCAGGTATTACAAAGGCAGAACAGAACCTGCAGTTGACCACCTGAATCTGGATGTTTATGAAGGCACTATCTTTGGATTGCTGGGGCCCAACGGAGCCGGGAAAACTACCACCATTCGCATTCTTTGCGGGCTGCTTGCTCCAACCTCCGGCGACGCCATTATTAACGGGTATTCGTTGAGGAGAAATTTGGGGAAAATTAAGCAGGTGATTGGTGTGGTTCCCCAGGAAATTGCCCTGTATCCTACCCTCACAGCAAGGGAAAATCTCCTGGTTTATGGAGGTATTAGTGGTGTGGAACGATCTGAACTGAAAAAAAGAATTACCAAATGGCTGGATGTGTTCGGACTGGAAAAAAGTCAGCATCAGCAAACCTGCTTTTATTCAGGAGGGATGAAAAGAAGGCTGAACCTGATTGCCGGGCTGCTCCATAATCCCCGGATTCTGTTTCTGGATGAGCCAACCGTGGGCGTGGATGTGCAATCGAAAAATGTCATCCTGGAAAACCTCATGGAAATCAACCGCAACGGAACCACCATCGTGTATACTTCACATTACCTTGAAGAGGCTGAAAACCTGTGCTCGCACCTGGCCATTATTGACGAAGGGCGGATTATTACACAGGGAACTTTAAATGAATTGAAACAGGAACACAACATGAACTCGAACCTCGAGGACATCTTCCTGCAACTCACAGGTAAAGATTTAAGAGATTAGGCTATGAGGGCGTTTTGGAATTTGGTATTTAAGGATGGTCTGGTATTGATCAGGGACAGGGGAGGACTGGCCATGCTCTTTGTCATGCCCATGGCGCTGGTAATGATCATGACAAGCCTGCAGGACAATACTTTCAAAGCCATTAACGAAAGCGGCATTAAATTGATACTGCTCAACAACGACACCGATTCATTGGGAAATGCCATTGAAAATGAAATCGTTCAGTCGAATTTCTTCCGGATTTATAAAGATATTGACGGGAAAGCACCCTCTGAAAAATTAGTGAAGGAAGCTGTGGCCGAAGGAACATACCAGATCGGGATCGTTATTCCCGCCAATGCCACGCAGCGCATTCGCAACAGGGTGAAATCCAGCGTAACAGGTATTTTTTCAGGCGATACAGTGCCTCAGCCGGTGAACGCAGACTCCGTGTTTATCATGTTGTACCTGGATCCCGCCACCAAGAATTCCATGCGATCAACGATTCAGGGCTCCATTCGTGAATTTTCTGACCGGGTTGAATCGAGAATTGTGCTGAATGAAATTACCCGCGAAATTAACAGCCGGATGATGATGCCTTTGCCTAACCTGAACAGCATTAAGCAGGAGACTGTGTTTTATAAGGAGCAATACGTTGCCCGCGGTGACCGGACTGTTGTTCCCAATTCCGTTCAGCACAATGTGCCGGCATGGACTCTTTTTGCCATGTTTTTCATTGTAATACCCTTTGCAAGTGCCATGATCAA
>CAYTNC010000315.1:0-2978 GCA_964438935.1 uncultured Bacteroidales bacterium | reverse complement strand
CGCCGGCAGGAATGCATGATACTGACAGTATTGGTCGCTGGCTGAGAGCAAACAGGGGCAGCGGAATTATCTTCGTATTGTTTGATCCGCAAAGCGGTTCAAACGGTCAGGGGAGCAAGGTAATTTATACAGGGGTGTCGCTGATGAACCGGCACAATATTTACCGTAGTTTGGATGGGGGTGAATCGTGGCAATCTTTGCCCGGGCAACCCGTTCAGTGCAGGCCAACCCATGCCGTGCTGACCGCTGACGGCGCACTTTACATTACCTATGGCGATACGCCGGGACCATCTCGCATGACCAACGGCAGCGTATGGCAATTCAGCAGCAGGGAAGAAGTATGGACTGATATTACCCCCGACAAGCCCGATCCTGAGGCCAGGGCATTTGGTTATGCAGCTGTAGCTGTTCAGAGCAATAATCCCAATACGCTGATCGTGAGTTCATTTAACCGGTATGATGTGGATAACGGCGAGGACATTTTTCGCAGCATCGATGGCGGAAAAACCTGGAAACAAGTGTTTGGTAATGGTGGTATCATCGATTCGCGACTGGCGCCCTACACTGCCCATACCGGAATACACTGGCTTTTTGATCTTGAAATCGATCCTTTTGATCCCGATCATGCCCTGTTTACCACCGGGTATGGTGGGCACGAAACCTTTAATCTATCCCAGATGGATAAGGGCCAGCCAACTACCTGGAGCATTATGAGTTCGGGTATAGAAGAAACCGTTCCGCTTGAACTTCTGAGTCCACCCAAAGGCGCGCACCTGGTTACTGCCATTGGAGATTATGGCGGAGCTGTTCATTGGGATCTGGACCAGCCGGCTCCTGACAATTTTTCGAATCCCCGGTTTGGCAATACCAATGGCATTGCCTGTGCTGAAAACAAGCCGGAGATCATGGTCAGGGTAGGCCGAGCTACCGGCGACAATCCGGGGAAAACAATAGGCTATTCGCTCGACAGCGGCCGCACATGGTATCCAACCGATACGCTGCCCCACCCTTTGGCCTCACTGGGTCATATAGCGGTGTCTGCCGACGGATCCACATGGGTCTGGGCTCCCGATCCGGCAGGAGGCGGATACATATTGGGAAGCCGGCGCCAGATACTTCCGGCATATGTCACCACGGATAGGGGAAAAACATGGAGCGAATGCGCAGGCATTCCGGGAAATACCCGCGTGATTGCCGACAGAGTAAATCCTTCCATATTTTACGGCATCGACATCTTCAACGGAAAGTTATTTATCAGCAGTAACAGCGGAAAGACATTTAACGTTCAGGCTTTTGAACTGCCCGGCGGAATGCCGGTGCGCTTGACCGAGCGCGGGGACAGTCGCGGCGGTCAGGACAGGATCTATGCCACGCCGGGAAAAGAAGGCGAATTATGGCTGGCATTATTTGACGGGTTATACAGATCTGAAAATACAGGAGAAACATTCAACCAGATGCCCGATATAGAGGAGATACACGGCTTCGGATTTGGGAAAGGTATTTCAACCGATGGTTATCCGGCCCTTTACCTGATTGGCACAATTGCCGGAGTCAGGGGCATCTTCCGTTCGGATGACATGGCTGCCACCTGGGTGAAAATTAACGACAATCAGCATCAGTGGGGCCTGCTGATGCACATTACCGGTGATCCGAAAAAGTACGGCAGGGTTTACGTGGGCACACACGGAAGAGGAACGGTTTATGGGGATCAGTTGTGAGTTGGATGCTGGATACTGGATACTTGATGTGTGTGTTTTGGGAGTTGGGAGTTGGGGTTTGACTGTAACCGGCTGCTGAGCGGAGTCGAAGCATACTGCCACTGCCACTGCCACTGCCACTGCTACTGCCACTGCTACTGCTACTGCTGACGAAACGCGTCATTGCGAGGGAGGCACGACCGAAGCAATCTATTTCTGGTTGCTACACATAATAGATTGCCACGCTCCACTCCGTTTCGCTCGCAATGACTGCTACTACTGCTGCTGTCTTCTATCTTGAATCTTGGTTCTTGGCTCTGATTCCCCCCGGCAACCCATTAGGTATTTACCGTAATTTTAACTACCTTGGCAATTGAATACCAAACCCGTAACCCCTATCAGGATGAAATCAATCCTGAACCTTTGCATATTCAGTGTCCTCCTGTTTCTTGGGTCGTGCGACAAAAGAAAAGTTGTCAGGAGTGAAAAACTGCAGGAAAAGTCCTTTTCAAAAGACACAGCAATGATTAACCGCACCAATTTGCGGGCAATTGAATTATTGAGGCAAAGGCAAATTGACAGTACGCTGATCATTATTAACAAAAACCTGGAACATTCTGTTCGCATCAAATATGCCGAAGGTATCGGATTCGGTTACTGGTACGCAGGAGTAGTTCAGTTTTACAGATACAGGTATGACTCGGCATTGTATCTGCACCAGAAAGCATATGACATCTACGAAAAAGCAGGTAATAAGGAAAGGATGGGATCTGTATTATACAGCATGATGTATGATTACAGCCTGAAAAATGAAATGCAACAGGTGCTGAAATCCGGTGAAAAAGCCAGGAAAATGTTTGAAGAAATCGCAGACTATGAATGGGTTTATGATTGTGTTGAGGCCTTGATTTATGCTCACGGGCAGCTTCATCATACAAAAGAAGTTGACTCTCTGTTGATTGAACTTGTTCGCATTGCAGAGAAAACGGGTAACAAAAAGAAGATTGCCAACAGCTATTATAATCTGGGCAGTTATTACGTTGATCAGGCCTACCTCAACCCGGCCATCGAAGCATTCTTCAAGTCGCTTAGAATTGCTGAAGAATCAGGCGATTCAACAGAAATTGCCAATGCGCTTGGGAGCATCGGGCTTGTTTATCTTAATATGAAAGAATATACTAACGCCATAAAATACTACCTCAGGCAGGAAAGAATTCTTAAAAATAAGGTCAACCAATACGAATTAAGTGTTGTCTATTCCAACCTGGGGGAGTCGTATAA
>CAYTNC010000314.1:0-2987 GCA_964438935.1 uncultured Bacteroidales bacterium | reverse complement strand
AGGTTCACGGCGGTGGTCATAATTCCCTTGTTCCAGTATGGTTCACCCAAAAAGTAACCAATTTCCGCTGTTTTGCGGTATACATTTTCCAGCGGCGTGAGGCTGATATTGCCAACATACTCACCCTGATATTCAATGGCAAAATAGGTGTTGTAGCGCATGAACAGGTTGAGATACTGCTTTGCATGTTCCAGTGTATACGGATAAGGAAAACCGTCGCGCAGATTTCTTCCTATTTTGGGGTTGTTGGCCAGCATGGCCAGCCGGGGTGCGTCGGATTCCCTGAATGGCCGCAACGTTATCGGGTTTGAAATCAATTCCATGGTAAAAAAATTTGGTTTACAGGCCTAAAATAATAATAGAACAGGAGATGAAAGAGATTTGAAGGCCTTGTTTCATAAGGCTTCTGCCTTAAAAATTAATCATGGCTTTCATAACGCCATCCTGGTAACCTGATACCATTTCAAATGCCTCGCCAATACGTTCAAAATTAAAAGTATGGGTTTGCATGGCATCGGGCCGGATCCGGCCATCGGCGATCATATCAAGGGTCAGCTCAACCGACTCATTCTGCCTTCGTACACTTTGTATGTCAATTTCTTTTCTCCTCAAACTGTCCACATCAAAGCTCCAGTGGTTGAATGACGGTATGCCGATGACCATCAGCCGGCCACCGGGTTTCAGTAGTTGAATGGCCTGATCAGCGGCTTCCTGTTTGCCGCAGCATTCAAATACAACATCAAGCTGCAGGGGTTCCGTTTTAAGAATATCACCAACAACATCATCTTTGTCGGTATTGCCGGTCCAGTGCGCACCCATCTTCCGTGCAAGGGCAAGCCGTGCATCTATTTTGTCGGACATATATACTTTTTTGGCTCCACCAGCCAGGGCAGGCAGCAACACGCTGATTCCAATGGGGCCCGAACCCAGGATGCCGATAGTCTTTCCTTGCAACGAGCCATACAAACGGGTTGCATATACTCCAATGGCCAGCGGCTCTGAAAGTGCGCCCTGGTCCAGCGTCATGTTGCCGGGCAACACAAAACAACTTGTTGCCGGCATTACCAGAAGTTCAGAAAAGCATCCTGATGCCTGTCCCGGACAACCCAGAAACTTCAGATGACGGCATGTGTGAAACCGCCCTGCCAGGCATTGGTCGCAACTGAAACACGGCATGGCCGGGTCAATGGCTACGCGGTCGCCGGGCTTTAGCCGGGTTACACCGCTGCCCGCTTTTTCAATAATTCCTGCTCCTTCATGGCCTACCGTAAACGGATACTGAACTACCTGGCTGCCGATTTTGCCTTCCTGGTAATAATGGATATCGGAACCGCAGATGCCAACAGACTTCATCTGGATCAGCACCTCGTCCGGATTGCTGATTACGGGATCCGGTTTATCTACTATTTGTAACCGGTTTAATCCGGTAAGTACCATGGCTTTCATATCTCTTTCTGGTTGCTGAAATGATGTAATCTTACCGGTCAAAATTAGGAAATTTTGGGTGAAGGGGGAGCCTCTCCGGAAATCATTTCCTAACAGGGCATAAACAATCCAATTGCCAATATCATGAGCCCCAAATCCTGATGTAATTCAACAACTTTTCCTACATTTACAAAAAAACCGCTTCATGTCTGTAGTACTTAAATACGGCAAACAGCAACTGAATCTGACCATTCCTGCCAAAGCTGTAACGCCTGAATTCAGAGAGCCTGAATATGAGATTAATAAAGAATCTTTCATGCAGGAACTTTTGAAATTTCTGCCCGCCGACCAGTCAAAATATAAGGAAGTGGCGGTTGTAGTATCAGATAAGACCAGGTTATGCGGCTATCCGCAATACCTTCCCTGGCTTACTGAAGTTCTTATCAGCAGGGGTGCTTCGCCCACGAGTATTTGCTTTTATATTGCCTATGGCACCCATTTGCGCCAGTCGGAGGATGAGAGTTTTGAAAGTTATGGCAAAACCTACCGGGAATTCAGGTTTGTGCACCACGATTGTTCCGATGAAAGTGTCTTTAAAGATTGCGGAACTACAAAACGGGGAACTCCTGCCCTGGTTCGTAAAGAATTATTCAACAGTACGTTGCTGATCACCTTTGGCGCTATTTCACATCATTATTTTGCCGGTTACGGTGGGGGAAGGAAGCTATTGTTTCCCGGACTGGCGTCAAGAAAGGCAGTATACCACAATCATGGACTTTTCCTCGACCGGCAAATCAGGTCGCTTGCATTGGGCTGCCAGCCGGGCAAACTCAATGGCAACCCGCTGGCTGAAGACCTGAGGGAAATTGATACCTTGATGCCGCCGAAGATTTCCATTCATGGAATTTTGAATGCATCGGGCAAGGTGTGCCGGTTGCTGGTGGGCGACAGTTATGCGCATTTCCTGGATGCCTGCAGGATTCACGACAGTTATTACCGGTATGAAGGCAGAGAAGTATACGATATGGTTGTGGCATCAAGCGGAGGATATCCTAAGGACATCAATTTCATACAGGCGCATAAGTCGGTTCACCATGCCGCAGCCTTTGTTAAAGACGGGGGCAAGCTGATCATGCTTTCGGAATGTATTGACAAAATCGGATCAAACTACTTCATGAAATACCTCGAAGCAGGAAGCTTTGAGGCTGCCTTTTCCATGCTCGAAAACAACTATGAGGGAAACGGCGGAACGGCACTGTCCATGATGCAAAAAGCCAAACGAATTCAGATATACATGCTGACCTCACTCGATGAAGCCGCATGCAAAACCCTTGGAGTAACCAAAATTCAGGAAGAAGACATACAAAAGCTCATTGACGCGGAAACAGGAAGCATTGCCGTGCTGCGGAATGCAAGTATCCTGATAAAGCAGGTTTGATTTTTACGGCAGACCATGACCTGAAGCACGTTATCTTTGCATTCACAAAAATTTCTTTCATGAATATCTTCCGTATGCTGCTTATTTTTCTTGCTTTTATAGCCCTGAACATTTACCTGTTTGT
>CAYTNC010000313.1:0-2996 GCA_964438935.1 uncultured Bacteroidales bacterium | reverse complement strand
CGCGACCCCGACCTTGGCAAGGTCGTGCTCTACCAACTGAGCTATTTCCGCAATAATTTTTTATCCAAGAACTTTATCCACTTTGTGTTTGGCACCTCAAATGGTGGTGCAAAATTAAACTACTTTTTTGTTTGTGCAAATAAATTGTGCTGCATTTTTACTTGTTCCTGATGATTATGGCTTATTGCTTTCCTCAATTTGTTTGTTAGCAGTGTTGGCTGTATATTTAAGCTTCATGTCTATAAACTGAAGCTTAAATCCTAAAGCCTGTTCCTCACTTCAACCCAATCATCTTCCTGATCTCATTCAGCTTGTTCAATGCCTCAATGGGCGTGAGGTTGTTGATGTCGACTTTTCTGATTTCATCGCGTATCTGTTTCAGCACAGGGTCGTCAAGCTGAAAGATGCTCAGCTGCATTCCTTCGCGTTTGTCGGCCAGTCCGTTCACAGGCCTTGATAACTGATGATCATCATGTGAGTTTTCAAGTTCGGCAAGCACCTCATGGGCCCTGCTTACCAAACTCCTGGGCATGCCGGCCATGCGGGCCACATGAATACCAAAGCTGTGTTCACTGCCGCCTCTTACCAGCTTTCTCAGAAAGATTACCCGGTCATCGAGTTCCTTGATGGAAATGTTGTAATTCTTCACCCTTTCAAACGAATTTTCCATGGCGTTCAGTTCGTGGTAGTGAGTGGCAAAAATGGTTTTGGGTCGGAATCGGCCGTTACCGTGCAGAAATTCCACCATGGCCCAGGCAATGGATATGCCATCATAGGTGCTGGTACCGCGACCGATTTCATCGAGCAGCACCAGGCTTCGTTCTGAAAGGTTATTGAGGATGCTGGCTGTTTCAGTCATCTCCACCATAAAAGTTGATTCGCCCATGGAGATATTATCAGATGCGCCCACGCGAGTGAAAATTTTATCAACGAACCCGATAGAGGCACTTTCGGCAGGAACAAAACTGCCTGCCTGTGCCATCAATACAGTAAGTGCGGTTTGCCGCAGCAGGGCCGACTTACCCGACATGTTGGGGCCTGTTAGGATGATGATCTGTTGCTCTTCGGTATCCAGTATAACATCATTGGGCACATAAGTTTCTGTTGCCGGCAGTTGTTTTTCAATTACCGGGTGGCGACCCTGTTTGATGGTGATGGCACCGGAGTCGTTGATAACCGGTCTTACATACTTGTTTTCTAAGGCGCACCGTGCAAACGACATGAGGCAATCAAGGCGGGCAACCAGTGAAGCATTTAACTGAACCGGTTCAGTATATTCGGACAGAGCCATTACGAGTTCGTTGAAAAGCCGGGTTTCCAATTCCAGAATCTTTTCCTCGGCCCCCAGAATTTTTGATTCGTATTCCTTCAGCTCTTCGGTAATATATCTTTCGGCATTCACCAGAGTTTGCTTGCGTATCCAGTCAGCAGGTACTTTTCCCTTATGTGTGTTGCGGACTTCGATATAATAACCAAAAACATTATTATAGGAGATCTTCAGTGAGGTGATCCCGGTACGCTCTATCTCGCGCTGCTGCATCATGAGCAGGTAGTCCTTGCCCGAATGCAGCATGTTCCTCAGTTCATCCAATTCTGCTGACACGCCGGGCGAAATGATGTTACCGCGTACCATCAGAACCGGCGCTTCTGGTTGCAGTTCCTTTTCTATGCGCTCACAAATGAGGTGGCAGGGGTTAATCTGCTCTCCGATGCGCTTGAAGACCGGTTCTTCTGAATTATTGCACAGTTCTTTTACCGGAATTAAAGAAGTAAGTGAAAGCTTAAGCTGGATCACTTCGCGTGGTGTAATGCGGCCTACGGCCACACGTGATATCAGTCTTTCCAGGTCGCCGATGCGTGAAACGTGTTCATCCAGCTCCGACCTCATGTCGGCATGATCAATGAGGCATTCAACAGCGTCATGGCGTTCGGCAATGGGCTTGATGTCTTTCAGCGGCATGGCTATCCACCTTTTCATAAGCCTTGCCCCCATGGGCGAAATGGTATGGTCGATGGTTTCAATGAAAGCTTTACCCCCTTCAAACAGGGGATGAAAAAGTTCCAGGTTTCGGATGGTAAATTTATCAAGCCAAACATAATGGTCTTCCTGAATGCGCGAAAGACTGGTGATATGCTTTACCTGTTTGTGTTCGGTGATGTCAAGGTAGCTCAAAATGGCACCGGCTGCAATAATACCCGACTTCATGCCGGTGATGCCAAACCCTTTCAGTGAAACAGTTTCGAAATGCTTCAGCAGCCTGTCAGAAGCTGTTTCTTCGGTAAAGATCCAGTCATCGAGTTTAAAGGTGCAGAACCGGCTTCCGAAAACTTCCTGGAACTGGGCCTGCTTGCCCCTTTCAAAAAGGACTTCCTTTGGATTGAAATTGGTCAGCAGTCTGTCGGCATAGTCAAAATTGCCTTCGGCAGTAAGGAATTCACCGGTTGATATATCCAGAAAAGCAAGGCCGGCCATATTCTTATCCAGGTGCACACAAGCCAGAAAGTTATTCTCCTTATGCTCCAGTACATTCTCGTTCAAAGCAATACCGGGGGTTACCAGTTCGGTAATTCCCCGCTTCACTATTTTTTTGGTGAGCTTGGGATCTTCGAGCTGCTCACAGATGGCAACACGCTGGCCGGCTCTTACCAGTTTAGGCAGGTAGGTGTCAATGGCATGATAAGGAAAGCCTGCCAACTCCACAAAAGAGGCCGATCCGTTGGCTCTGCGTGTAAGCGTAATGCCAAGTATCTCGGCTGATTTTATTGCGTCCTCACCAAAAGTTTCATAAAAATCACCAACCCGGAACAGGAGTATGGCGTCGGGGTGCTTGGCTTTGATGCTGGCATATTGCCTCATCAAAGGGGTGTCGATGATTTGATCGGGTTTCAGATGACCATGGTTTAGTTTATAAAAGTAATGTAAGTTGAATGAAGTGTCAAAATGTAACGGGTATTTGATTTGAGATTTTAATTAACAATAGATGTGAGAGCCAAGA
>CAYTNC010000312.1:0-3001 GCA_964438935.1 uncultured Bacteroidales bacterium | reverse complement strand
ATAAAATATAAATAAAAATGTACGCATCACTTGTATTAATAAATTCTCAAATTATTTGCAGCAATTACCATTTGCCCCAGCGCCAGTCCGCCATCATTGCAGGGCACCCTGCTGTGGGTGAATACAATGAAGTTATTCAGCAACAGTTTTTCCTCCAGCAATTCAGACAAGTACTTGTTCTGAAAGGTGCCTCCCGATAAGGCTACTTTGTCAATTCCCGTTTCCCTGCGCATTTTGATAGCCGTTTGCAGGGAAGCCTCTGCTACTGTATTGTGAAATTTCGCCGCTATGGTTCCTGCATCGAGGCCTGCTCCCAGGTCTCCGCAAATTTGCCTGATTGCCGGCAGAAATGAAATTTCTTTCCCTTCCACAAAATCATAGACGACACTAACCCCTTGACGGATGACCGATTCGAGCCGCATGGGCGCTTCGGCATGAAAGCCGGAATTCAGACAGAGTCCGGTAAGTGCCGCCACTGCATCAAACAAACGTCCTGTTCCGGAACTCAGCGGACAGTTGATTCCCTTTGCCAGCGCCTCATCAACCTTTTTAAGCACAACCGGGTCAACCTGTTTTAACAGGGGGATATCCAAATCAGGCAACGTTTTACCATAAGCCATTCTGAGCAACGACAAGCCCATCCGCCAGGGCTCTTCAGCAACCCGGTCACCACCCGGCAAGGGCATGTATTCAAAATGAGCAAAACGCTCAGAGCTCACATAATCACAAACCAGGAATTCGCCTCCCCAGATGTGCCCGTCGGTTCCATAACCTGTGCCATCAAAGGCCATTCCTATTACCGGATCATGGACACCATTTTCAGCCATACACGATGCAATGTGTGCATGGTGGTGCTGCACCTGGATCACCGGTAAGTCCGATTGCAGGGCATAGCGGGTTGAAAGATAGTCGGGGTGCAGGTCTGCCGCCACTAACCGGGCCTTAATCCTGAAAAGCTGCTGGAATCTTTTTATTGTTTCTTCAAAGAATTCATAAGTCTCCTGATTCTTCAGATCGCCAATATGCTGGCTCATGTATGCCCTGTTGTCTTTACCCAGGCAAAAGCAGTTCGACAGTTCGGCACCTGTAGCCAGCACGCCGTCGACCTGAAAATCGAGCCTGACAGCTGCCGGAGCATAACCCCGGGATCGCCGGAACAGCCTTTCCTTTTCTGTGATTATCCGAACTACAGAATCGTCGTTTCTGTTATAAATTTCACGATTGTAAGTAATTAATGCATCCACCTTTCCGGAAAAGGTTTCAATTGCTGCCAGGTTGTCAATAAGAATGGGCTCGTCAGACAGGTTGCCGCTGGTAAGCACAACAGCCTGAGTACGCAGCTTTTCAAACAGCAGGTAATGAACGGGCATATAGGGTAAGAAAGCCCCCAGGGTATTCAGATTCAGGGAAATTCCCGGAGCGGGCGGGTTGTCACTTTTGAGAATAACTATGGGCCTTCTCCATGATTCCAGGGCTTGTTCTTCAACTGCAGAAACTTCGGCATATTCTTTGATTGACCCGATATCTCTGAACATCACTGCAAAAGGCTTACCCTCCCTGATCTTTAACTTCCTGAGCCGGTTCACAGCTTCCTGATTCAGCGCATCACACATCAGGTGGAATCCGCCAATGCCTTTTATGGCAATCACAGCTCCTTTTTCAATCAGACTACTGGCCTTTTCAATAATATGTTGAATATCAGAGAGCGTTTCATTTGCAAAATGCATGGTGTAATGCGGGCCACAGTTATTGCAGGCAACCGGTTGCGCGTGAAATCTTCTGTCGGAAATGTCGGAATACTCATCACTGCATTTCGCACACATTTCAAACGGAGCCATGGTTGTTTTTGCCCGGTCGTAAGGGAAATCCTTTATTATGGAAAAACGGGGACCGCAATGGGTGCAATTGATGAAGGGATACATGATCCGGTGCGACTGGCATTTCATATCTTCGATACAGCTGGCGCAAACCGCTATATCCGGACTGATTTCAGAAGTTTCATCAGACAGGTCAAGGCTATCCAGAATTGAAAATTCGCCAAGTCCCTCCGGAATGTCATTTTGTACATTTATTTCTTCAACTACCGAAACAGCAGGTGCCTTATAACGCAAATCTTCCACAAAACAGGCCATATGGCCCATAAGTCCCTCAACCTTAATAGAAACACCACCGGTAGTATTGGCTACCCATCCATGCAAACCATATTGTTGGGCCAGGCGGTATACAAAAGGTCTGAAACCCACTCCCTGCACCAAACCTTCAATACGTATCTGCAAAGCGATGATGTTTTCGATGTTGTGATTCACTAATGTGAAATTATTAACAATAAATTTGGGGGTTTAGCATAAAAGTATGAAATTAATGATTTATTCAGGTTAATTTTAGTGCCGGTATATTAAGTATTGTTTGCCATGAATACCAAGTTGCCACAGCGAACTGTTGAAAGACTCAGCAAGTACAGGCGCCTGCTCGATAAATACAAGGACCTTGAGGAGGCCCATATCTATTCGCATAAACTGGCTGCCTTGCTGAATCTTACACCCGAACAGGTAAGAAGGGACCTCATGCTGATAGGCCTTACAGGGAACCACCGCAAAGGTTACAACATCAAAGCACTGATCGGTCAGATTGGCACTACAATAGACAGACAGGAAGGGCACAGGGTAGCCCTTGTTGGTATTGGCAACCTGGGCAGGGCAGTGCTCGGTTTCATCCGGAAGGCAAATACCAAGATGAACATTGTGGCTGCATTTGATATCGACCGCAACAAGGTGAACACCCAGGTGGCCGGAGTGGCATGTTACGATATTGACTCGGCTGCGCAAATTATCAGTAGGGAGCAGATCCGGATTGCCATCCTTACCGTTCCGCCCGAAGCCGCCGTTAACTCAGCAACTCTATTACTGGAATCAGGTATCAGGGGAATTCTTAACTTTACCTCTGTTCATTTGGATGTTCCACCGGGTATTTATCTGAAAGATTATGACATCATCACATCGCT
>CAYTNC010000311.1:0-3005 GCA_964438935.1 uncultured Bacteroidales bacterium | reverse complement strand
AGTGTTCCTGTTGCCAGCCAATGCCTTTCAGGTCGTACATGCGTCCGGGAATGGCAACCATTGATTTGGTGTTGTGCAGAAGAATCCGTGCAACGTCAAGGTAATGGGGGTCATTGGCATATTTATAAAGCTTTGCGAAAGATGAAACCGACCAGTCAAGGTATTCATCCACACCGCCCGGGTGAAGAGCTGTTATTCCCTGAAGTCCGATAGTGGGTACTCCCTTTTTCCAATGAAGCTTTGCGTCATCAGCATCCAAAGGCATGGGCACATTCCAGATCCAGATCCAGCTCTCGGTAAAATCGGCAGCTGCCTGAGCGCGCTCCAGCCATTTTTTGTCGTGCGTTGATTCATAAAGGCTTATAAAAGCTTCCATGCTCAGCATCCCGGCTTCTTTATCCGTGATATTCGGGTTATCGCTGGCGCCGCCGACAAACAGACCACGTTTTCCCCAGCTTTCCCATACAAATTCCGCTGCCCGAAGTGCGGCCTGCTGGTATTTCGGATCACCGGTCTCTTCGGTCATCATCACCAGCAAAGGTACCGGGCAATAGCTTGTGGTTCCGGTAGACTCGGCAACCTCGTTACTCCCTTCAACCCACCGGCGCGGAAAAGATCCGTCTTCGCGTTGTTGCAGCAGCAACCAGTCGATGTATTTTTTTACCCAGTTGAACCATTCGGGATGTTCCTGTCCCTGGTTGCGTTCACGCCGGTAGGCCCTCATCAATACGCGCATGTCTTCTGTTGCATTGCGCAGCCAGGGTGCTACCCAAACATGATTCCAGGGCTTGCCTGTGGCAAAATCATAACCTGTTCCCTGAAGGGGCACGTCAGGAAGAGCCTGAATCATGGATGCGATAATGGACAGGCCTGTTTGTCTCATCTTTTGTCCTCTTTCAGTTGTATCCCGGTCACTCTCGCGCAGCAGCTGGTCGGCACACTCGAGGGTTTTTCCTACAAAGCCCATGGCAGACATGGTCCAGTTCCACTGGCGATGCTTTGCGGTATCCATGGCGGATATAACGAAAGGAATGGCTGTGCGTCCTTCGATGGTTACAGCCTGCGAAACCAGCTGATCAGTCAGGATCCGGCGCATCTGTTCCACATCAATCGGGTAAACTTCAGGGTTCAGCGTGTTCCATGCCCACCGCCACGAATTCCGTGTCACATCACGGAATGACGCACCACGATCAAACCTGAAGTCGACCTGGTAGCTGTGAATGACTCCTTCTGTAACCGGGTGATAACGCCGTATCCACCTGGGAGGTGTATTTGGCTTACCCATACGCGGGTAAACATTGGTGGTGCCCGGGAATATGAATCCAAATGTAATGGGTTCCTGTTCAGCCTGCCAGGCTCCCAGCGATCCGAACAAGTACCTGGAATCGGTCATCACATTTTTAGTCAGCCTGGTTTCTTCAACTGTTGTAGCTCCTTTGGGTGAAGGGTCTAACACGGCCGCATGTGTCCCGTTACTGAACGAAAGTGCAAACAGCGGAGCCGGTATCATGTCTTCACGCATCAGAAACCGGCGCGCAGCATAGTTTGCGGTACCACCTGGTGAAAACTCACCATCGAAGGTAGGGTCGCCGTACAACGCGCCGGGAGCCATGCAATTCACGTCGGTCCATTTTACCGAAGGATCAACAGTTAATACCACCGAGGAATTAAAGCCTCCGTCAGCGTTTCCTTCAACATCAATTTTCCTGCTTACGGAAAGAACGAAACCTTTTATGCTCCATGTATCCCTGATATTGAACACTATAGTGCCACTTTTAATTTTGGATTGGGCGTTGATTCCCAATGAAGACTTTGATACCTTATCGTACCCGGAGGACAAAGTGATGATGTTTTGATCATCTTTATAAAATTCTACCCGGGCTGGCTTTGACTGCAGTATCCGCGGTGTTTCAGCACCGGCGATTTCAATACCCCATGAGCCTTCGCTTGCTTTGACAAATGAAACTGTTTCACCGTGCTCAAGCTTACCCAAATCCATCCTGTTGCGTTGTCCACTCATTTCGGCCGTGGTACACAGAAACATTAAAAGCAGCATGAATCTGCCGATTAATCCAAAATCTTTCTTTTTTAAAAGCATATCTGAAGTATTATTCAATTTATACGAGCTTGTTGTGGTGCATTCTTTCAGATGCAATTTAGAATAATCCAGCCATTAATGAAAGTAAAACGTAGGTTATGGGAATGTGATTCTCAATTTAAAACTGTTAATGATTTGTTAAAAACACTATTGCTAATTATACCATCTTATAATTCTTCATTTTCATAAACTTGAAACTTTTAAAGCAGCTTTTATGAGCGTGCCAGGTGACTAAGATAGTAGGTGCTTAGTGCAAGTTTATATCGATTGCCCGGAGGGCATATGGTTTTATAGAAACCAATATTATAGTGTTCATTTACCGCGGAGCGGTTAAGGTATTGTGCATAATATTTAATCCTTAAATACCATAACCGCTCCGCGGTAATGAATGCTCTACCCAATTATTATTTTCTACAATACCATAACCGCTCCGCGGTAATAGAGAAAGCAGTTGTATTACAAATCAGTTAAATAAGAAAACAAAGATCGTTTGTATTATATTTAATATTAATGATATACAAATATCCTTAAAAAGTTAACACATCACTTGAAATATATTAAAATGGAATGAATATCGATCAGGTGTCTTTTAGCGATAATCAGACATATTGTGTCGGAAAATCTACTTAAATAGGCGTGTTTTAATTAAAAAGATGTAAACAATGAGACCAACTATTAAGTTTAATTTGTACCTTTATAGGGTAAAGGTTTCATCCAAAGATCATGAACCCATGAAATTGAACAATTTTTTTGCCCTTGTTTTATGTGTGGCCGGATTAGCCGGTTGCACTTCCTCTCATACACCAAATAAAGTATTTGAGCCAACATTTGAATCTCTGAACCAGGCAAATCCTGCACCGGAATGGTTTATGGACGCCAAATTCGGAATTTATTTCCACTGGGGTGT
>CAYTNC010000310.1:0-3009 GCA_964438935.1 uncultured Bacteroidales bacterium | reverse complement strand
GAATTCAAGCCGAATGACGTAGCAAATGAAAATGACTGATAAATTGAAAAAGCGGATTTTTTTTCCGCTTTTTTTTATTGTCCTGGTCGCCATTATTGCTTTTAATTTCAGCAGGTATCTGACCTCGGCACACCATTTAAAGGTAAGACCCTATCAGGTTGACAAAGGGTGGGGCTACCAGTTGTTGGTAAAGGATAAAGTGATTATTGATCAGCCGTTTGTACCTGTTATTCCCGGCAGGAAGGCTTTCCCCGACAAAAGAACCGCCTCAAGAGCAGGCCGCATGGTTAAAGAAAGAATGATTAATCAAGAACTCCCTGCTCTGAAAAGAGAAGACCTGTTTGAAATTGGCCTTGACAGCATTGGGAATCCTGCCAGATAAACCCGGTATTTATCCCTAATTACATATGTATTACTTCACCATATGCTGCAGCTGCCGCTTCCATAATGGCTTCTGACATGGTGGGGTGCGGATGCACTGCTTTAATGATTTCATGGCCTGTGGTTTCCAGCTTGCGGGCCATTACCAGTTCAGCAATCAGTTCCGTTACATTATCGCCGATCAGATGGGCGCCCAGGAGTTCGCCATACCGGGCATCAAAGATCAGCTTTACAAAACCGTCCTTGTTTCCGCCTGCACTCGCTTTACCCGATGCGGTAAAGGGGAATTTCCCTACCTTGATCTCGAATCCGGCTTCTTTGGCTGCTTTTTCGGAATATCCTACCGACGCAATTTCGGGTGTGGTATAAGTGCATCCCGGAATATTCCTGTAGTCCACCGGCACCGGATTTTTTCCTGCAATTTTTTCCACACAGGTAATGCCTTCTGCTGAAGCCACATGGGCCAGGGCTGGACCGGCCACTATATCGCCAATGGCATAAACCCCCCTGACATTGGTAGCATAAAACGCATCTGTCTGAATCCTTCCTTTTTCTGTGGCAATACCGAGCTTTTCAAGGCCAATATCTTCCAGGTTGGGTGTAATCCCCACTGCTGAAAGAACCACATCGGCCTGCTTGGTTTCCATACCTTTGGGTGTTTTTATGGTGACTTCACAGATTTTACCTTTGGCATTTACTGATTCCACCGAGGAGGAAGTCATTACTTCCATGCCTGCTTTTTTGAAGGATCTTTCGAGTTGTTTGGATACTTCCTCATCTTCAAGTGGCACCAGGTTGGGCATGAATTCAACCAGGGTTACTTTGGTGCCAATAGAGTGGTAGAAATGGGCAAATTCACTTCCAATGGCTCCGGAACCTACAACAATCATGCTTTTGGGCTGATTCTGCAACGTCAGTGCTTCACGGTAACCTATAATCTTTTTGCCGTCCTGTTTCAGTGAGGGGAGTTCTCTGGAACGCGCTCCTGTGGACAGGATGATGTTTTTAGCAGATAACCTGCTCTCCTTACCCTGCTGATCTGTTACCGAAACAGTTTGGTTATCAATCATCCTGCCATACCCGGAAATAAGATCTATTTTATTTTTCCTGAACAGAAACTGAACACCCTTGCTCATACCGTCGGCTACAGCACGGCTTCGTTCAATCATCTTTTTCAAATCGGGCCGGGGTTCAGATTCCAGAATAACTCCGTAATCTCCGGCATGTTTTGAATAATTGAAAACCTGGGCGCTCTTAAGCAGTGCTTTGGTAGGGATGCACCCCCAGTTGAGGCAAATGCCTCCGATTTCTGCTTTCTCAACAACAGCTGTTTTCATACCCAGCTGAGAAGCCCGGATTGCCGCAACGTATCCGCCTGGTCCGCTGCCGATTACGATTAAGTCATAACTGTTCATTGTTGCTGATATTAATTTTTAGTTTATTCTTTTATAAGCAAGATAAAGCTGCTTTTGTTCAATGCTGTTTGCATTTATCTTATTTTTCAGCGGTTTCCATAAGTGAGTTTGATCCAGCGCCGTCTGAAAAACTTTTCCAGCAGCACTTTTGCCGGCGTGAATGGAGTGGTTTCACCTTTGAGAACCCTGGATTCATAATTCTGCAGCAGCTTTTGGATCCTGCGGTCGTGATAAAAGCTGTCTTTCAGATTCTGGTTGATGGTTTCATACATCCAGTATCTTGATTGCTCAAGCCTTTTCTTCTGAAAATAACCGTTGTGATGCGTCAGGGCCATATGTTCCAACACGGTGTCCCATATCTCGGAAATGCCTGTGTTTGTTTTTGATGAACAGGTCATCACCCGGGGTACCCAGCCTGATTCAGTGGGGGGGAACAGATGAAGCGCATTGGTGAATTCGGATTTGGCTCTTTCAGCACGTGCCATGTTTTCACGATCGGCCTTGGTTATGGCTATGGCATCAGCCATTTCCATAATCCCCCTTTTGATGCCCTGCAGTTCATCACCGGCACCGGCCAGCATCAGAAGCAGAAAAAAATCCACCATGGAATGAACTGCAGTTTCACTTTGCCCAACACCCACCGTTTCAATAAATATGGTATCAAAACCTGCTGCTTCGCACAGAATGATATTCTCCCGGGTCTTCCTGGCCACTCCGCCAAGTGAGCCTGCCGAAGGTGAAGGCCGGATAAAGGCCCCTGTTTCGGCCGACAACTGTTCCATTCTGGTCTTATCGCCCAGAATGCTGCCCTTGGAGCGCTCGCTGCTTGGGTCAATGGCAAGTACAGCCAACCTCCGGTGACTCCGGATCAGCTCCATACCCAAAGATTCAATAAAAGTACTTTTGCCTACGCCGGGCACACCGGTGATGCCTACCCTAATGGACTGACCCGACCAGGGAAGGCAGTTTTCAATTATTTCCTGCGCCAGTTCCATGTGTGACGGCAGAGCGCTTTCGGTAAGGGTAATGGCCTGACTGAGCAGGGTGCGGTTGCCCACACGAATGCCCCTGAGAAATTCATCTGCTGAAGGTAGTTTGCGACGTTTTCCCTTGTGAATACGGATTGACTCCTCACTGATTTCAGGTGGACGCTCAACTCCATTGCTCACACTGAGTGCACTGCTATTTGAAGGGCCTTTCATCAGGCTTACAG
>CAYTNC010000309.1:0-3017 GCA_964438935.1 uncultured Bacteroidales bacterium | reverse complement strand
ATATGATGGCCGAAAACAGGTACAATGTACTGACTCTATGGTGCCTGCACCCGTTTCCTTATATGATCCGTCCGAAGAATTTTCCCGAAGCCTGCCCGTTTTCCGATGAGGAATTGAAATCGTGGCAGGATTTCTGGCATGGCTTGTTTGGCATGGCACAGGAACGGGGAATCAAAACCTTCATGGTGAACTGGAACATTTTTGTTTCTGCCTCTTTTGCCGAAAAACACCAGGTGGCCGATTACTGCCTGCCTGAAATGGAAGGGAAAGAGTATTACGGAAAAGGTGATTATTCCGAAATTGTGCAGCGCTACAACCGGGAATGCATGACACAGCTGATTGATGAATACCCCGAAATGGCCGGGTTCGGGATCAGCCAGAACGAAAGGATGGAAGGCGTGGAAGAACAGGTTTGGCAGAATTGGATTGTGGATACTTATTTTGATGCGATGGACAGTGCCAGCCGCAAAATTGAAATCATGCTGCGGGCACATACCCACCCGGCTCCGGAGCTGACACGAAAAGCCATTGAAGACAATGCCTACAGGCTTGATGATGTATGGGTACCGGTGAAGTTCAACTGGTCGCATGCCCATGCAACACCAAAACTGATGTACATACACGGCGGCTCAACTTCTACAAGCCTCTGGGATCCGATGCCCGGAAATTACAAAATGGTATATACCATGCGGAATGAGGATTTCTTTGTGCTGCGGTGGGGCCAGACTGACTTTGTAAGGGATGTATTGCGTGTTAATGACAAGGAATACCTGGGCGGTTACAAAATTGGCTCCGAAACCTACATTCCGGCAAAGGAATACATTACCAAACCGGGCGATTACCTTACCTGGAATTACGCCTTTGAAAAGCAATGGCTGTTTTACCAGGTATGGGGAAGGCTCATGTATGACCCCGCTACCAAAGATGAGGTGTTCGTGCATGCATTTAACAAAAAATATGATATTGACTTTGGCGACAAGCTGCTCGAGGCACATAACCTGGCCGACAAAATGCCGCTGAAACTGGCTTCGTATTATGCCGCTACATGGGACTTTACCCTATACTCCGAAGGGTTCCTGGCCGGGTATAAATCAAACATGCCCTGTTATTATGA
This sequence comes from uncultured Bacteroidales bacterium, assembly GCA_964438935.1. Lineage (GTDB taxonomy): Bacteria > Bacteroidota > Bacteroidia > Bacteroidales > UBA10428 > UBA5072. The sequence goes on along the minus strand of CAYTNC010000309.1, from coordinate 1,903 downwards.
CAGCATTTCGCCATTTATTTCGGTTGACGAAATCATCCGCAATGTCACACTCGACACCTCGTATGTTTCCATACAGGATTTTGTGGCCGATAATTACAGTGGAGCTGATAAGATCACCCCTGTGCAATTGGCTGATGAGCTGGAGCAGGATGGGATAAAAGCCCTGGCCCTGTTGGATCAGCTTAAAACCAGGAACCCAACCCTGATCCATGAAATGGATGACATCAGAACCTGGGCATACCTGAGCCTGTATTTCAGCGAGAAGCTCAGAGGAGGTACGGCATTGCAGTATTTCAGAACTTCCGGAGATGAGAAGAAAAAAGCTGAAAGCATTAGTCATCTCGAGAAAGCACTCGAACATTGGAAAACAGTTGTGGGCATTACCGGCAGGTATATGGATGAAATTCCGCTGCTGCATTTGGGCGACCGGTTCAATAACGGCGGTAATAAAAGAAACATATCCGCATTCTCCTGGAACAACCTGACGGGTGAAGTGGAGTACGACATTGAAATTGCAAAGAACAGCACGATATTGAAACAATAATGTATATTTGAAACCTACGTCATTATGAGAAGACACGAACCAATATATTTCATTAACCCGGAAAAGTGAATTATTATGAAAACACCCATTACCAGTGCCTCAACGATTTTTTCCCTTGTGAAAAATCTAAAATGGCAATGTAAAAATGCCATTCCTGCTTTGTTAATTTTCCTGTTTACCTCATGTCAGCATATTAAGAAAGAGGTTGAACCTACAGCCGTTGAAAAATATGGTCAACTTAGTGTGTTGGGAAATAAGGTAGTTGATAAGAATGGCAATTCGGTGCAGCTGAAGGGAATGTCGCTTTTCTGGAGCCAGGAAATTCCGAAATACTATAACTACAGCGCTATTAAGTGGTTGCGCGACGACTGGAATTGTTCCATCACGCGTGCAGCCATGGCAGTTGAACATGGCGGATACCTGGCCAACCCCGAGGCTGAAAAGCAAAAAGTGGATTCTGCTGTTAGTGCTGCATTGCAACTGGGAATGTACATCATCATTGATTGGCATGACCATCATGCCCAGCGGCATCTTCCGCAGGCAAAGAAGTTTTTCGCGGATATGGCGCAGCAATACGGCAAATACCCGAATATCATTTATGAAACTTACAATGAACCCCTGAATGACGTTTCGTGGGCCGATTCAATCAAGCCTTATCACGAAGCTGTGATTGACACCATACGCATGTATGATACGCTGAACCTGATTGTTTGCGGATCGCGCACCTGGTCTCAGGATGTGGATGAAGCATCGCTGGATCCCATCAAAGGGAATAATATTGTTTATTCGCTTCATTATTATGCTTCAACGCATAAGCAGGAGTTAAGGGACAAAGCTGTGACTGCACTTAACAACGGGGCTGCTTTGATGGTTACAGAATTTGGAACCGTGTTTGCCAATGGAGATGGTGAAATCAACCAGGAAGAATCGCGGCTTTGGTGGGACCTGCTCGACAAGCATCAGATCAGCTGGTGTTGCTGGTCGGTTTGCGACAAGAAGGAATCATCTGCAGCACTGAAACCAGGTGCCAGCGCTACCGGGGGGTGGGATGAAAGCATGTTGAACCCGTCGGGAATTTTAGTCCGCAAGGAATTGAGAGGAGAGAATAAGAAATAATTCCAGAATGGAAGAGGCAGGTAAAAGCCTGTTTCTGCGAACATAATTAATTAGTAATACTATCTTACTGCGGCTTGTCGGATTGCGTTGTCCCCTGCCTACCGGCAGGCCCTTCGGAGGCATAGCCGTCAAGCCAATATCTGTAATGCATTGATATTCAATTACTGGAATATTCTAGTGAAGGAATGTCTTTGTAATAGAGAGATTCTATAGCAAACTTACATTGCCCCATTAGGGGTGAAA
>CAYTNC010000308.1:0-3020 GCA_964438935.1 uncultured Bacteroidales bacterium | reverse complement strand
TCCATCATGCTTCATCCGGGAGGAGAGTTCATCCGGATGATGAACATTAAGGATGGTTTTGCAGTGCAGCATGCTGTTAAAATGGGCTACCCCATAGCCATCATTACCGGCGGATTTTCGAAAATGGTGAAAAAAAGATTTACCACCCTGGGCGTTCAGGATATTTTCATGAAAAGCGGCATCAAAACAATTCCTTTTGATTCATTTTTAGCCAAATACAAATTGTCAGCGGATGAGGTCCTGTATATGGGTGATGACCTGCCCGACTTTGAAGTAATGAAACGTGCGGGTTTCCCGACATGTCCTGCTGATGCGGCACAAGAAATAAAACAGCTTTCACGCTATGTTTCACCCTATAAGGGCGGAGAAGGTTGCGTACGCGACATCATTGAACAGGTTTTGAAATTACAGGGTAAGTGGCTAAATGATTTTTCATTCATATGGTGAATATTTTGGCTCATATTGTGGCAGTGCTGCGCATGATCAGGATTTCAAACCTGCTTATTGTAATTGTTACACAGGTATTGGTAAGGCAATGTCTCATTATTCCTTTACTGAAGCAGGCCCACATGGAACCGCAGCTGCCACCGGGTTCTTTTGTGTTCCTTATTCTTGCTACAGTTTTTATTACTGCCGGAGGTTATGCCATTAATGACTACTTCGACCGGAAGATTGACCGGGTTAACAAACCCGGGGCGCAGATTGTGGGCACTTTGATTTACCCGAGGCATGCCATGGCTTATCACCTGGTATTCACAATTCTGGGTGTGATTTTAGGTACATGGGTTGCCCTTAAGGCAGGTGAATTGTACCTGAGCCTGGTGTTTTTCATTGTAAGCGGATTACTTTGGTTTTACAGCACTTCATACAAACATGAACTGCTGCTTGGGAATATTATGGTTGCCCTGCTGACTTCTCTTGTGCCTTTTATTGTTCTTCTTTTTGAATTGCCTTTACTGGCAAGGAATTATGGTGCAAATATAAATTATATACTTCCGGTTCTCATGAAGTGGGTACTGGGTTTTTCCCTGTTCGCATTTCTGGTTAATCTCATCCGGGAAATTGTTAAGGATGCAGAGGACTTTGAAGGCGATCAGGCTTATGGAAAAAAAACCATACCGGTTGTTTGGGGCGTGAGGGCTGCCAGGTCGATTTCACTGGCGTTGATCGCACTCACCATTGCCCTGATTGTAATTGCCTGGTTTAATTATGTGCCGGATTATACTTCGCTCATTTACTTTTTCACTTTAATAATAACTCCACTGATTGTGTCAGGGATTTTGCTTTTCAGGGGTACAGACTCACAGGCCTACCGCAAGGCAAGCTTATGTCTGAAACTGGTTATGCTGACCGGTTTGGGCTACATGGTCATTGTAAACCTGCTCATCAATAACATGAAATGAACACACAGGAAATATTAAATAAGATCAATGAATTCGATATTGTTCTGGCTTCAAAATCGCCCAGGCGGCAGCAATTGTTAACGGAGATCGGGATAAAATTCAGGGTAGTCAATCATCTTGACATGGACGAGGTATACCCGTCAGTATTAAAACGGGAAGAAATTCCACTGTACCTGGCAAAAGCCAAAGCAGCATTTTATGAATCCTATCTGGAGCAAAATACCTTGCTGATTACTGCTGATACGATAGTATGGCTTGAAAATGAAGTGATTGGAAAGCCTGTTGATGCAGAAGATGCCGTTCGCATGCTGACCAGGTTGTCGGGCAACATGCATGAGGTTTTTAGCGGAGTATGCCTTAAAACAGTTTCCAGTGAAAAAACATTCTTTGCCAGTTCAAAGGTTTATTTCAGGAAGATTTCTGAAGAAGAGATCAGGTATTATGTTGACAACTACAAGCCTTTTGACAAAGCCGGTGCTTATGGAGTACAGGAGTGGATTGGCTATGTGGGAGTGGAGAAAATTGAAGGTTCCTACTACAACGTAATGGGATTACCTGTTCAAAAGCTCTATTGTGAACTTATGCTTATGATTCAATAACTGACATTTCATCAACCATTTTATGTGTCAAGCATTATATAGAACAATTACACTGGTACTGGCATTGTGTCTTGGCGTTCCGGCGTGGAGCGGAGAAGGGATGTGGCTTCCGGTTCACCTCGACAGTCTGAATCAGAAGGACATGAAGGAAAAAGGCCTCATGCTTGATGCTGAGGAAATTTTCAGCAACAGCCATCCCAGCTTAAAGGATGCCATTGTTATGTTTGGTAACGGTTGCACCGGAGAACTCATTTCGGCGGAAGGACTTATGGTGACCAACCATCATTGCGGATACAGCCGCATTCAATCACACAGCACCATTGAAAAAAACCTGCTGGCCGACGGATTCTGGGCGAAGACAAAACCGGAGGAATTGCCAAATAAAGGGCTGACGGCAACATTGCTGGTTCGTATGGAGCGTGTTACAGGCAGGGTTCTTACCGGGATAACTGATTCATTGAATGAAACAGACAGGAACACCTTGATTAAGCAACGGATTGAGGTGATCAGGAAAGAGGCGGTTTCAGATACATTCCTGCATGCCGAAATCAAACCCTTCTATTTTGGAAAGGAGTACTATCTCTTTGTCTATGAGATTTACCATGATGTCAGGCTGGTTGGCGCTCCTGCTGAAACAATCGGCCGGTTCGGGGGCGATGAAGACAACTGGATGTGGCCGCGGCATACAGGTGACTTTTCTCTCTTCAGAATTTATGCTGATAAAAACAACAGACCTGCTGATTATTCACCCGATAATGTCCCATACACACCCCGAAAATACCTGAACATTTCTTTAGGCGGGGTTCAGGAAGGAGATTATACCATGGTTATGGGTTACCCGGGGCGAACGGATCAGTACCTGACCTCCGATGCGCTGGAAATGATTACCGAAAAATCATTACCTGCAAAAATTGCAATAAGAACTGCAAGGCGAAAAGCTCTTGAAACGGTTATGGAGCAAAACCCTGAATTGAGACTGAAATATATTTCAAAATATGTGAGTTTAAGCAATTCATGG
>CAYTNC010000307.1:0-3020 GCA_964438935.1 uncultured Bacteroidales bacterium | reverse complement strand
AGCCTGTCGAAGTGCGACACACTACCACCGCAACTCAACCTCCTTTAAAAACTAATTAAATTTTAAGTCAATGGGAACAATTGCGTTGATCTTGGCTCCCCGCAACCAACGCATTCGGCGTCATACCAGCTCATAGGCATGCCACATTGGGTACAGCGCCAGCGCTCTTCTTCGTACTTTACCCATTCCTGAACACCCATCTCACTCATTTTATTCAGGTTCGGCAGGTATTCCTTGCGGTGCAGGTAGCCGCCCATATTCATTAAGCCGGTAATGCGGTGACAGGGTAGCTCATCACAACCGGCACAGCGCATATCAGGTTGTTTGTTTGTTGCGCATTTTCGGATAGCGCAGTTTTGGCAATGGGCAGCCAGCATGCCGCCACTGAGGCAGCCATCGCACAGAAGGCCATCCATCCAACCCGGATCAGGAATCCCTTTCACTGCCTTCGGCGGTTGGGATGACAATCTCTTTTGAAGCCTCATTTTTATCTGCTCATCATCGCTGTGTTTGGCGAGGTAAGCAGGACAAGCTCCGCAAAAGGTTCCGCACGCAGCGGCCAAATGTTCTTTGCCCTTGCTGATTGTGATTTTAGCCGTTTCAGAGAAGGCCAAAGAATCCAATGAAAAACAGGCACAACCATAAGCCACTACGCCGGCCACCCCTTTAATGAACTTTCTACGGGTGGTGTTTTCTTTTTTATTTGAATCCATTTCACTCTTATTCTTTTAAGGATGCCTTTCTTAAAGCACTTTAATTACTGAAAAATTAGTCTATTTCGTCCAATTTACCCAAATATTTCTCGCGGAATATTTCCCGGCAAGAATTTCTCGCAGATTAAATCACGTTAAGCAGATTTCGCAGACTTGCCTGCTGGTAGGCAGGTTGAGCTGACCTGCCCTCGCTGGCATGCAACCGGAGTGTATTGGAGTGATTTTTAAGAAACACAAACCCTTACTTTGAAAGTTGGTAAAATATAATTACCTTTGGCGTTAGTAACGTGATAGATTAGTATGATTGTATCATTCGGTTCAAAGGATACTGAGAAAATATGGAATGGAGAGCGAACTAAAAGGATTCCATTGGAGATCCAACAAACAGGAAGGAGAAAATTGAGAATGTTGAATAACTCACAAGACTTAAAGGATTTAAAGGTTCCTCCGTCCAATCGGCTTGAAAAACTTACCGGAAAGCTTAAGGATTTTCACAGCATCCGGATCAATGATCAATGGAGAATTATTTTCAGATGGGAGCATAACCATGCCCGAGAGGTAGAGCTTATTGATTATCATTAAAAGATTGAGCAATGGAAAAGTTAGCAAATATACATCCGGGAGCGGTTTTACTTGAGGAATTCCTGGTCCCTATGGAGATAACAGCCTACAGGTTGTCAAAAGACCTGGAAATTCCTCAAACAAGAATATCGCAGATACTTAAAGGGAAAAGGCGCATTACAGCTGATACAGCCTTACGATTAAGTTCCTATTTTGGAAATTCTGCCAAGTTCTGGCTTGGACTGCAGGATGATTATGATATTGAGGAAGAACAGCGTTTGAATGAGGAAGCATTCAGGAAAATACAGCAATTGCGATCAGCATAACCCCCCTACGCCCGGCGAAATTTAGCTGCGCTGAGCTCACCCGCCCGGCAAAATATTCAGATTTCGTCGCTTTGCACAATACCTACCCTATTATCTACAACCCCTGATCGCAGCGTTGTCCCCCTCCGGAGAGCTTGTCCCGATTCATCGGGAGGGCAGGGGGAGGATTTGCAATACATCGGCAGCATGCGTCCGGGGCTTTGCCACGAACCCCTTATTGTCACTTTTTGCTACAGCGCAACTAAGCGTAGCGATCTCACGACCAAAGGGAGTAAAAAGTAACCAAAAACGCCGCCGCTGCTGATAAAAGGCTAAAAATCAATGAACATTTACCTAAAAGAAAAGAACTCGCATCGCAGGAATCGATGCTCAGACAGCTTTTCTTTGATAACCTGATATACGTGGCTTCGCCAACATTCATTGATTTTCTTGACGCCTTTTCTCAGAGGCGGATCACCCTACTTCAGGGACGTTGTAGCTTCACTCCAACTCAGCTAAAGACAATATCGTTTATACCTTGTGTAATACATTAAGCCCTAAACAATGAATAAGCTTCATTAGATAGAACTGCTAAGCAATAAGCACCGTGGGTGGGCCAGACATACTTCGACAGGCTCAGTATGACTGCAGAGGGCGTGCCGGGACTAGCAGGGGGTTCGTTTTGTCTTGACTTTTCGGTTGCTGAGCTTGTCGAAGTATGTTTCGTTCTTTGCGTCAAGGCTGCAGCATGAAATGGGGCTTCGGGGCAAAGCCCCGGTTGAGTGCCAATGATGTCCAGCTAACACGAAATGCTTATTACAACTTGCTTTTTTGTTAGAGTATACTTTTCCAGCTGTAGCAAAAAGTGACAGAAAAAGGTTATCAATAGAATACCAATTCATGTTTTGAGTATCATGCCAGTCATTAAGTAAGCTTGATACCTGTTCATTACTAATTATTCATCCTAAATTGTATTTCACTATATTTATACCTGGAAACAGGCCTCCTGTGTCGCTGTTCATTTCAAAGAAACTGCAGAAAAATTTACAGGCCGGTTATATTAATAAAAATGAGTATTGTGATAAGTGACTAACTAAAATGTGATCAATGGAAAGCAAAACAAACAAAATTGCAATTCTCATAGACGGAGATAATGCACAAGCCAGGTTATTAAAGCCCATTCTTGAGGAAGTTTCTAAATACGGGAAAGTTACTATTCGCAGGATTTATGGCGACTGGACAAGACCGCAGATGAGCAGCTGGAAAGAAAAACTGAATGATTTGTCTTTTAACCCAATTCAAAAGTTTTCCTATACCAGTGGAAAAAACTCAACTGACAGTTCCCTGATTATTGATGCCATGGATATACTTCACGATAAAATTGTTGATGGTTTTTGCATTGTATCCAGCGATAGTGACTATACCGGATTGGCAAAGAGAA
>CAYTNC010000306.1:0-3021 GCA_964438935.1 uncultured Bacteroidales bacterium | reverse complement strand
AGAAAGCGGCTGCTGCCATTTACACACCGGAAGGCCGGAAAGAAATCAGGGCCACTATTGATTATTACATGAATAACGCCAAAACGCTGCGTGAAAGCCTTTCGCAACTTGGTTTCCAGGTTTTCGGCGGCAAGAATGCACCCTATGTTTGGGTGAATTCGGGCCGGGGCATCAAATCGTGGGACCTGTTCGACAAGCTGCTCAATGAAGCCAACGTGGTGGGCACACCCGGATCGGGTTTCGGCCCTTCAGGGGAAGGATACTTCCGTTTCTCGTCATTTGCCACTCATGAAAATGTGGTTGAGGCCATGGAGAGACTCGGGAATCTGAAATGGTAACATTACCGGCACAGTCAGAATGCTGTGCCGGGCAAAAATATGCACATTCATTTTTGTCCTTTTTTTCCAATTGTATTCTTTCGGCAGACGGTACCTTGTACACAGTATTATATGTATTGCAGCACCAAAAACCTGCATATTAAAAGTTAGTTGTTGAGATGATGCGGTTCCCGACGCCTGATACGGTAACCGGCAAAATTCACTTATCCTTTGCAGGAGCTATCAAAGTGAACTTGCCGGTATAATCGCCATCTCTGAGAAGCTGTGTGGTAAATTCGGAAGGAGTTAAGTGTAAATATTTCTTAAATGCGTTAATCAGGTGTGAGGCATCATAATAACCATGATGCAGGGCAATGGTAAGCAAATCGTGCTTCCCCGCATGCACCATGTCACTGCATACCCTGTTTAGGCGTATGATTTCAGCATACTGTTTTGGAGATAAGCCAATCTGACTGCTGAATCTTCTGCTGAAGGTCCTCACCGACATTCCCGCCATGCCGGCCAGCAAATGAACGCTGATTTGCCCCTCATATACCCTGATGTATTCCGCTATCCGGCTCATCTCGACAACAGGCATCTTGGGTTGCCTGACATGCTGAATTAAAAATTCTTCAAGGATACGAATCCTGCCGGCAATTCCTTCCTGCTCCATAAGCGCCTCCCATAACAAGCCGGAAATGTTGGATTCTACATCATCCAGACTGATGTTTTTTGATTCATAAAAATTCTGCGGAACGCCAAAAATGGCATACATGCCGCCGGGTTTGAAATTTATTGAAATGAGGTGGGTATGGCCCGTAGTCACCATAACCACATCATCAAGGTATTGTCCGGTTAACGATACCCGGTATTGATTGCAGATATTACTGCTTTTGTTACAAAAAACAGTAGGATCTCCCAGATGAATGATCATTTCGGTTATTCCATTCTCAAGCGTGGTAACCTCCAGCTCCCTGAAAAGCCCACCATCGTCAAAAACATAGTAGCAATTAATGTATTTGGCCAGTTCGGGACAAGGCTTTATTCTCTGATTCAGTGAAAGCACGATGCAAAAGCTTTTATGAAAACTGCCTTTTTACAATATCATACTGTAAACATACAAATTTATACGGAAAAACATTAGAGCCAAGATCCAAGATCTCAGATCCAAGAAAGGGAAGGTGAAAGTCATACTGAACTTGTCGAAGTATGAATACCAAGACATTCCATAAGTCGCACTTCGACAGGCTCAGTGTGACTCAGACAACTGCAAGACTAGAATAACCGCAGGACTGTGAAGACCCAAGAGACTTTAAAAACACCGAACAAGGAACACCGAATATTGAATAATGAAGACTTTGAAGACTAGAAGACCAGAAGACCAGCAGACTTAGAAGACCAGAAGACTTAGCAGACCAGCAGACTTTTAAGTCCTGCTACATCTTCAGCATCTCCTTCACTGCATCTTTATGCACCATGAAATCCATGATCTTCAGCTTTACATAATCCTCGGAATAAAAGTAATACCCGAATTCGGGGGCAGTGGAGCTGTTATTCCGCGAGCCTGAACTGGAATCCTTCACCAGGTACCAATCCTTTCCATCTCTTTCCAGGTATCCCACCACATGCATGCCATGATCATCGGTGGTGGTATTATTGGTAAACCGGAACTGACGTGCATCATCGTTGATATAGGCCGAAGGGATGTCAAAGTCGGGCACCACGGCACATTGCGTTTTCCGGTCCATTCCCGGCTCCGAAACATCACCACCTATGGTGATGGTGTATCCGTTGCGGACTGCTTTTTTTAACGATTCCATAAATACGGCCACGGGCACGTTGTAGTAGGTTGAATCGTGCCACCAGTTATCAGGTACCATATATTCAACCTTCCGGTAAAACGGTTCCTGGGTATACGACAGGATATCCACATAGTCATCGGGGTTGATCCTTACCACCTCTTTCAGATATTGCACGGGAGTCATTTTTTTACCATTCACGGTAATTTCTGAAGGGGGTTCACCCATATAGTGATTCAAAATGGACCTGACTGTTGCCACAGCAGTTTCTTCATCCCAGGCAGAACTATTCTTCAACGATGCAAGATAACCTTTCATTTCCTCAGCCATGGCCTCATGGTTGTGGTACTTTCTTCCATCCAGCAGTCCGGTATAGTCCGATGCAGGAACAATACCGTATTTTTTCCAGATCCGGGTAACGGCATTGGCTTCAGAACCCTCGTCAAACACCGAGTTGCCCCTTTCCTTCACATACCTGCGTGCTTTCTCAACATACTCCCAGTAAACAGTATACATTTCCGAGAGCTTGACTTTGGTACCATTGATCCTGAAGGCATCCGACTCCAGCATGGAAGTGGTAGAAAAGCACCAGCACGTACCTGTATTTCCCTGGGAAATCGGAGGATTGTGCCATTGCTTGTTTTTATACAAATCTACTTTATTGGGCAGCTCTTTGCCGCTCATATCCAATACAAACGACCGTTTAATCTCAGCCGGCGCTTTTCGATCCTCAACTTCACGGGCATCTTTCAGAATGGAATTCTGGTAAAAACCAGGTTCATTTACCCTGAATGTGGCTTTGTCGGTATTCTGGCCATTTGCATTTGCCAGTGCAAAAGTTGTCAACCCGGTTAAAAGTAAGTTTCTAATATTCATTGTACGCAGATTTTAATTGCAGCATGAAT
>CAYTNC010000305.1:0-3095 GCA_964438935.1 uncultured Bacteroidales bacterium | reverse complement strand
GAAACAGATGCTGCCGGGTCTTGTATGTAAAGCTGAACAACCTCTTCACCGGCAAATTTACCGGTATTGGTAACGGCAATTGTAACTGTGAGCTTCTCTTTTCCCTTCAGCAAGGTTTTGCTGAGCTTTACATCACCGTATTGAAAGGTGGTATAGCTCAGTCCAAAGCCAAACGGGTAAACCGGATCATTGGGACTATCGAGGTATTTCGATGTGAACTTGCTGTTGGGATCCACCGGTCTGCCGGTGTTTTTGTGGTTATAATAAAGCGGTATCTGGCCTACATTCACGGGGAAAGTGGTGGTCAGTCTTCCGGACGGATTGTAATCACCGAACAGCACATCAGCAATTGCGTTGCCCGCTTCAGTGCCTCCATCCCAGGCTTCAAGAATGGCCGGAACATGCTGATTCTCCCAGGGCAGTGTCATCGGACGCCCGTTAACCAGAACCAGCACCACCGGCTTTCCGGTAGCAAGAAGCGCTTTCAGCAAATCCTGCTGCGGTTTCTGAAGTCCGATATCGGTCATGCTGGCCGCCTCGCCCGACCAGGAAGATGGCTCCCCTAGCACAGCTACAACCACATCGGCTTTTGCAGCTATCTGAAGCGCTTCAGCGAGCATCACCTCCTTGTTTTTAGCGGGTTTGCCGGAAGCATCACGGATTTCAAGGGAGAGCGGATTGGGACTATTGATCAGAGATTCCATATCTGATACCGGCGATCCTTTTGCGTATAGAACCTTTACAGCATTACCCCCTACCCGTTTCATGCCTTCAAGTACCGTGGATATAGATGAAGCCTCGCCGCCCATAGCCCAGGTACCCACCATATCGGCCTTTGAATCAGCCAGCGGGCCAATGACAGCCACTGTTCCTGATTTTTTCAGGGGAAGGATCTGTCGGTCGTTTTTTAGGAGTACCATGGACCGTTGTGCCACTTCTCTTGCAGCTTTGAGATTTTCAGGTGTCAGCACTTCCGACTGTGCTCTTTTTTCGTCCATATAGCGATAGGGATCACTAAACAGTCCCAGTTTGTATTTAGCTTCCAACACCCTTCTGCAAGCTAAATCAATATCCTGAAGGCTGATTTTGCCTTCATCCAATGACTTTTTCAAGGTTGTCAGAAAACCTTCTCCTACCATGTCCATATCTACACCGGCCTTCAGTGATAGAGCCGAAACCTGTTGCAGATCGCCCATTCCGTGTTGGATCATTTCATTGATGGCAGTATAATCGGTAACTACAAAGCCGTTAAAATTCCATTGGTTTCTCAACAGTTCAGTCATCAGCCAACGATTGCCTGTTGCCGGAATGCCGTCTACCAGGTTGAAAGAGGTCATGATGCTGCCGGCTCCTGCATCTACTGCGGCTTTATAAGGTGGAAGGTAATCGTTATACATGGCAAGCCGGCTCATGTCGACGGTGCTGTAATCGCGTCCGGCTTCAGTGGCACCATAAAGTGCAAAATGTTTGACGCAGGCCATCATCGTATTATTAAGCGCCAGGTCGCTGCCCTGGTAACCTTTAACCATAGCTTCGGCAATCCTTGATCCGAGCCATGGATCTTCACCGCTTCCCTCGGCAATGCGACCCCAGCGGGCATCGCGGGCAATGTCGACCATGGGTGAATAAGTCCATGCAATTCCGTTGGCAGTAGCTTCCTGTGCCGCAATGCGGGCGGTTTTCTGTATCAGTTCCGTATCCCAGGAGCAGCTTAATGCCAGGGGTATGGGAAAAATGGTTTTATAGCCGTGAATGACATCCAACCCGAAAAGAATGGGAATGCTGTTGGGCGATTCCTTAACGGCTATATCCTGGGCGGCTTTCATAGACGCCAGCGAGAGGCTGTTGAGAATGGCACCTACCTGTCCGTTCTTCACTTTCTGTGAAACACCTTCGTTTACAACGGTTCCTGTGGTGAACGAACCTGCCGTGATGAGATTCAACTGGCCGATTTTTTCCTCGAGGGTCATTTTGCCCATCAGGTCATTGACAAAGGCAGTCATTTTTTCATCCTGTGCAGCCACCTGTGTGATTGATATGAATACCATAAGAATTGCCGTATATAATTTCTTCATCTTTTTTTGTGTTGGTGATTCACAAATTTAAGCAATTGTATTCTTATCTGTGCCAGCTGTTGTGATTTTCATGAATCAGCAGAAAAAAGAGCGTAGTCAGGAGACTACGCTCAGCATAAGGGACTACGCTCAGCTTTTCGGGAAGCGCATATTATGCACCTCCCTTTCAGAATATTAATATATTCCCGGCTATTTGGACAACATTTTGTCGGCTGCAAGCACCAGAAACAGGTAATTGCCTTCACCACCTCCCATTACATATTCGGTTTGCTGCCACAGGTAGGGGAATTCCTTCAGTTCGGCGAAATCGGGCCGGATGAGGGCTGTTCCGGAAACCACGCCTCCGGGGATGTAGTAATTATAAACCCGGTAGAAACCATAAGCACTGGTTACTGATTTGGAGCCCACACCCGAAGCAAAAGATGACGTGTTAACACCCGGATGGCAACCCAGCACAAAGTTCAGTGCATTGTACATGTAATCAATACTGAACAAATCGGGATAATGTTTGGAAAGGTAGTACTGGCGCATGCCGAATTCCTGAATATTCCAGCCTGCTCCCCAGATATGTGGCCTATAAGGCACACCGTAAGGAGTTTCGGCTCCCTGTGTTTCAATTTCCTTTGCAAAAGTTGCCAAGGCAGTTTCAAGTTTCGTTTTGTAGTTGTTGTCGTTGACAACCGGAATGGTCCGCACCACATACCAGCCCACACGTGAGATCCGTTTGGCAATGGAATCGGTCATTGCAACCAGGAAGTTGCGGTACTCGGCATCGTTTGTAGTAAGAAGCAATTCACAGGCTGCATTGATCTGCTGCGAAAGATGCCAGGGTCCCAGTTTTCTTTCCATTTTCCACAAACCGGTAGCGGCTTTCAGGCAGCGGTCAGCCAGTTTGGCATCGTATTCTTTCAGAGCGCGCGCCGATGCAGCCAATCCGATAATGGCAGCAAATTCATTTGAAGGGTTTTCTTCGGTATAAACCTGGCGATCATCGTTGACACCGGCGCGGTTCTCAAATTT
>CAYTNC010000304.1:0-3096 GCA_964438935.1 uncultured Bacteroidales bacterium | reverse complement strand
AAAGCCGGCGGCTATTGAAAAAGATAATAATTGTATTCCATTCATTATCCCCGGCTTAGGATTATCTGCCCTGCCTACAGGCCAGGCAGGCGACCAAGCAGTCCGGTAGGTATGGTTGATATAATGTCATGTTAAGCTTTTCTTAGCTTGCGGCTATGAGCGCAACCCCTGTCGAACAGGGAATATTCAGAACCATGTAGCTCACGTACATGCTATTTATTGCTATAAATTCTGTAATTCAGGTTCCGACAATAACTCATCAACAATTTTCAACATTTCGTTATAAGGCATACCTAATTTGTTGGCTATCGTTTCCAACAAATCTTCCTGCGAACTGTATCTCCACATCAGATCTGCATTTGTGAGTGTGGGATATTTTTGTTTTAGTTTGTACTTTATGCTATTCCAGTGAATAATACCATTTTTCTCTTTCATTTTTTTATTTTAAGTGATTGTTGAATATGAATGATAGAACCTGCAATACCGCACCTGTTTATTATGCCAGGCAGGCCTAAGGTGCATTTATTTATCAGGCGCGCTATTCTTGTCTGTTATATACAGAAATATGCGGCATGTATTAAAAATCAAGTATTAAGTGCTTTTGGAAAACTAAACCAGAACTCTTCTTATAATATGCGCAAAGATAGTTCAATTGATTCCTTAAACCTTAACATTTTCAAGAAAAGGGTAAGATTGTTCAAACATTCCTGAGATTGCCGGTGTCTTATTGATGAGCTGGCTCATAATATTTGTATGAAGTACTTCTTTAAGGAAATATGTAACGATAAACTCGTCTTTAATCCCTAACTTTAGGCACAGATTAGTAAAGGTTATTCAGCATCTGACGACCATCCTCTACGCTGTTAGTGATAATCAATCAGTGTAATTTTTTAAAAACTTAGTTATTTATGAAGGTAAAACCTTCGATAATCAATGAATCGTTACAACGGTTGAAATCCCATTTTTGGGAAAATGATCTTTCGCACAAATATGCCGATGGAGAACCCCCGCTTCGTTCGGAGTTATTCAGTGCGGAGCAGATGGAGCAATATGGCAAAACCCTGGCGGGAATGCATACCCTGGGTCCAAAAGTTGTTCCTGAACAACAACTTCTTTCACGTTTGGCAGAAAATGAGGATATTCTGCTTGAAGTGCATGATCTTGTATCTGAAGCAGTAAAAGCCAATCGTCAAATTACACCTGCCGGTGAATGGCTTCTTGATAATTTCTATTTAATTGAAGAGCAGATACGTATCGGAAAAAAGCATTTGCCCAAGGGTTACAGCAAAGAACTGCCCCGTTTGCTCGATGGTCCGTCTGCAGGACTGCCCCGTGTTTATGATATCGCAAAAGAAATCATATCCCACGGAGAGGGACATATAGATCCCGAAAGTCTGCGCCGTTTTGTAACATCCTATCAAACCATAACTACTTTAAAATTGGGTGAATTGTGGGCCATTCCTATTATGTTGCGGTTGGCCCTGATTGAGAACCTTCGTCGCGTTGCTGTAAGGGTAGCCGCTGGTAGAAATGACAGGGATATGGCTGATGCCTGGGCTGACCAGATGATTGAAGTTGCAGAAAAGGATCCCAAGAACCTTATCCTGGTAATTGCTGATATGGCAAGATCTGACCCTCCCATGTCAACGCCGTTCGTTTCAGAATTTGTAAGGCGTTTGCAGGGACAAAGTCCGGCATTGGCATTTCCGCTAACCTGGATTGAACAGCGACTTTCCGAATCAAATCAGACTACTGTTCAGTTAATTCAATACGGAACTCAGCAACAAGCCTCAGATCAGGTCTCTATCAGCAATAGTATTGGCAGCCTTCGTTTTCTGGGTGCTTTAGACTGGCGCGATTTCGTTGAATCAATGAGCCATGTAGAGCAAGTTCTGCATGAAGATCCTTCCGGTGCTTATACCGCAATGGATTTCAGCACGCGCGATCATTATCGTCACGTTATAGAAAAGATTGCTAAGAAATGCAGCTTTTCGGAAATTGAAGTAGCGCATAAATCTATTGAACTTGCAAAACAAGGAGCTGAATTGAACGGACCAGCGGACCGTACAGCCCATGTCGGATTCTACCTCATAGGTAAAGGTCTGCGTCAGTTAGAGCAACTTACAAAAACGAAACATGCGTTGTCTGCAATTGGCAAAAATTCTGTTTTACGTTTTCCGCTGTTTTATTACCTGGGTTCAATTTTCGTATTAACGCTGACCTTAAGTTGGAGCCTTATTGAAAAAGCCCAGAGCGATGGAACCGACAGCTGGCATCTCTGGGCCTTAAGTTTTTTGTTGGTTTTTTGTGTCAGCTACTTGTCAATAGCTCTTGTAAACTGGTTGACTGCATTTTTTGTCAATCCAAATCCATTACCGCGACTTGATTATTCAAAAGGGATTCCGCCGGAATCCCGATCGCTGGTGGTTGTCCCTTCTATGTTAACGAGTCCTCAAAATATTGAAGACCTGGCAGAAGCTTTGGAGGTAAGGTTTCTGGCTAATCAGGATGAGAACCTGCACTTTGGGCTGTTAACCGATTTTAAAGATGCAGCGCAGGAAAAACTAGCCGAAGATGACCCATTAATTCAACTGGTTAGTGAAAAAATTAAGGAACTCAATGAAAAATACCCGGGAGATAACAAGGATACTTTTTTTCTTTTTCACCGACCGCGGAAATGGAACCCAACAGATCGTATATGGATGGGGTATGAGCGAAAAAGAGGAAAGCTATCTGATCTGAATTCGCTGTTGCGTGGAGGTTCGGAAGATGTGTTTTCGGTAATCATTGGCAATCGGGATGTGTTGACTAAAATTAGGTATGTCATCACACTGGATACAGATACGCAGTTGCCACGCGATTCGGCACATCAGTTTATTGGAGCCATGTCGCATCCGCTGAACAAACCATACTATGATATAAGAAAACAAAGGGTTACGGATGGGTATAGCATTCTTCAACCCAGAGTTGCTGTGAGTTTGCCGGGCACTAACCGATCGAAGTATGCTAAGTTGTTCGGCAGTGAGCCGGGTATAGATCCATACACACGTGCCATATCTGATGTATACCAGGATTTGTTTGGCGAAGGATCCTTTA
>CAYTNC010000303.1:0-3105 GCA_964438935.1 uncultured Bacteroidales bacterium | reverse complement strand
AATGCCATCATTTACGCAACCGACTTTACCGAACAACTGAGGAAAGCGTTTTTGACCGATCTGCGGAGCGCCGGGAGAATTACCTATGACGACTGGAAGTCGCAGCCTTTACAAAGGCACCTTGTTGAGCGGATTGCACGCTTGCTGTCACCCTTGCTTTGAAGTGTGACAGGGCGTTGCCATACAGAGCCTGTCGAAGTATGACTTGTCACATTTTTTGTTGAGCCGTAGTTATTCATATTTCCCAACACTCATAAAAAACAAAAAGTGTTGAAAGGGAATTTTCTTACATTTGTTTATAAGCACCATCCACTATGAAGCAGGTTCTCAAATATGCCGGTTATGTATTGCTCCTCTTGCTCGCAGGCTTTCTGATCTGGAGATTCTGGTACCTTATTGCCTGGGTGCTGGTCGCCGCTGTTCTTTCATTTGTCGGACAACCCCTTGTACAGTTCTTTGACCGGCTTCATATTCGTAAGTGGAAATTTCCCCACACCCTGAGTACTCTGCTGGCTCTGGTCAGCCTGGTACTTGTGGGGCTTAGTTTTATTTCCATATTTGTTCCGCTGATCATCAGGCAGGCGGAAACAATTTCTCAGATCGACATGGATCAACTGGCACAGAGCCTTCAGGAGCCCATGCTGTGGGTTAATGAAAAGCTTCACTTGTTCGGTGTAATCCCCGAGGGCCAGACCCTCCAGAATTATGTGCTGCTGAAAGTGAAGTCAATGGTTAGTGTGGGGAGCGTTACAGAAATCGTCGGTAAGTTTTTCAGCACAGCAGGTACTGTGTTTCTGGGTTTGTTTTCCATCCTTTTTATAACCTTCTTTTTTCTTAAAGACGAGGCCCTTTTTGCCAATACCTTGTTCCTTATCATCCCTGTTAAATACCACCAGGGAGCACGTGCGGTAATTAGTGATTCGAAAGGCCTGCTGAAGCGTTATTTTATAGGAGTTGTTCTGGAGGTAGTTGGGGTTATGTCGCTTATTGCCATTGGGCTGTGGATTTTCGGAATTGAAAATGCTTTACTCATCGGGTTTTTTGGAGGTATCATGAATGTTATACCTTACCTGGGGCCCATAATCGGATCGGTAATTGGAATTGTGCTGGGCATCACCACCACCCTTTCCACAGGTAATATAAGTGAATTACTTCCGGTATTTCTCAAACTCGCAGGAGTCTTTCTTGCTGTAAACTTCATCGACAACAACATCCTGGTTCCGGTAATCTATTCCAAAAGTGTCAAGTCACATCCACTCGAAATATTTTTTGTGATCATCATCGGTGGCAGTATTGCCGGTTTACTGGGTATGCTGCTGGCTATACCGGTTTATACGGTGCTGCGGGTGATTGCCCGCGAATTCTTTCAACAGTTCCGGATTGTCCAAAAACTTACTGAAACAATGAATGATCAGTAGTTATGGCTATCTGCCAATGCCGGTAAGAAAAGTGATTTTTTTCATGGACTTCGTGACAAATAGTTTTATATCTTCAAACTTTGAACTGAAAAACCTATAAAAATTAATTTATGTCGGAAAAGAAAAAATTCATCCCCTTTGTTTCTCCCGATACCAGCATGCCGGAGTTTACAGTCAGGGCGCTAATCATCGGATTGGTTATGGCCGTTGTGCTTGGTGCTGCCAATGCCTATCTGGGACTTAAAGCCGGAATGACTATTGCTGCCACCTACCCGGCTGCGGTGATTGGCATGGCCATTCTGAAAGCTCTGAAGGGTTCCATTCTCGAAGAAAATTTTGCCCGTACCGTCGGGTCCATCGGTGAATCGGTTGCTGCCGGTGCCATTTTTACGCTCCCGGCTTTTTTTGTGGCCGGACTCTGGGATCCGTTCTTCACCTCCGGTCATTATATTACATCCACACTTATCCTGATCGCGGGAGGTATACTGGGTATCATGTTTGTCGCCCTGCTGCGCAGGGTGATGGTTGAGGATACCGAATTGCCTTTCCCCGAGTCGGTTGCAGCATCGGAAATACACAAAGCAGGGCAAACCAGTGGCGGCAATTCCAAATTTCTCTTCCTGGCCATGATCATGGGTGGACTGGTGAAGCTGCTGGGAGAGATCAAACTTTTTGCCGTGTATTGGGAGAAATTTGTGCTGTTCACAAAACAAACCGTGGCCAGCACCAAATTTGTCGGACAGGGCGGTATGATGCTGGGTTCTCCCGGTATCAGTCCTGCATACATGGGTGTTGGCTATATAATCGGACCTAAACTGGCCTCGTTGAACTTCAGCGGCGGTGTGATCGCCTGGGGATTGCTTACTCCCATTATCCTTTACTTCCTGGCTCCTTCATTCGATCTGAATGGCATGGCTTCGGCCTTCATGGCCAGTGACCCATCGCTCACCGCAGATGCTGCCATGACCAAAGTATGGACTTCTTCATTCTATTCAATCTGGCGCTTCATCGTAAGGCCTATTGCCATTGGTGGCATGTTGGTGAGTGCTGTTTTTACCTTGTGGAAAATGCGCAAGAGTCTCATTGCCGGTATTGCCCGGTCAGTTGGCGACGTGAAAAAAGCAGCTTCCGGACAGCAGGTGGATACACCCCGCAATGAAAAAGATATCAGTTTCAACTGGATCCTTATTGGCATCGGCCTGGTGGCGCTGCTTACTTTCGGTATCACATTCCTGATATTTAAAACAACACCCCTGGTGGCAGTAGTAGCGGCTACCGTAATGATCATTCTGGCCTTTTTCTTTGCCGCTGTTTCAGGCTACCTGGTTGGTCTCATGGGGTCGAGCAACAATCCCATTTCCGGACTTACGCTGACCGCCCTGGTGGTAACCGCGCTTATTATGGTTGCACTGGGCGTTACCGGTAACGAAGGCGTTGCCTCGGTACTTGGTGTGGCAGCCATTGTTTGCGTTTCGGCTGCAGTTGCCGGTGAAATGCTTCAGGATCTGAAAGCAGGGCACATCCTTGGCGGTACCCCCTGGCGCATGCAGATTGGCGACATCATCGGCGTTGTGCTTTCAGGCGCTGTAATGTTCGGCGTTCTTGTATTCCTGAACGACGGCGATATTGCCAAGGGCGTTCGCGAAGGCTACGAAGGCGGATTCGGCAGCAAAAACCTGTCGGCCCC
>CAYTNC010000302.1:1674-3110 GCA_964438935.1 uncultured Bacteroidales bacterium | reverse complement strand
AGGTCAACCAATACGAATTAAGTGTTGTCTATTCCAACCTGGGGGAGTCGTATAATGCACTGGGAGATTTAGAAACAGGGCTCCGGTATCATTTGAAGGCACTTGAAATGAGAAGGCAAATGCATTTTCAGATGGCAATAAGCAATTCGCTTCAGCACATAGGTTATACTTACTATTTAATGAAAGATAGTGCTGCCAGGGCCCTGGAATACCTCAGTCAGTCTTTTGACATCGATCAGAAAATAGGAAACTTTAACGGAATTGCCAAAAATTATATGCTGAAAGGTAAGATATATGCCGCAAGCAATAACGACTCGAAGGGAATTCTGTATCTGGAGAAAAGTATTGAAATGGCCCGGAAATATGAAAACCCTTATGTGACCAGGGAAGCCTCAGAAGCTCTCGTAAGATTATATGAACGGAAAAAGCAATTTGAAAAGGCTTTCACCTATCTGATCATCAACAACCAGGTTACCGACAGTCTTGAAAGCGGGGACAATATTAAAAAGATAACGCAATTGGAGATGCAACATGTATTTGAACAGAAGCAGCATGAAATTGAAGTAGGACATCTGGAGGAAAAAATCAGGTATGAGGCAACCATCAAAAGGAACCGGTTGATCATGATTTTTTCGATTCATTTTGTTGCGCTGATTGCATTATTTGTTGCCTTTTTGTATCGCAGTTATCGGAAATCAAGAAAGGCCGAAAAAGAAAAGGAAGCATTGCTCAAAGAAATGCATCACAGGGTAAAAAACAACCTCATGGTAATAAGCAGCCTGCTCAATCTTCAGTCGGGTTCAATAACTGATGATACAACCCTTGCAGCGGTTAAGGAAAGTCAGGGCCGCGTAAAATCAATGGCACTAATTCATCAGCAATTATATCAATCAGAAAGATTTACCAGTATTGACTTTCCAAAATACCTGGAACAGTTGATGGCCTCAATTCAAAATGTATATGAGAAACCCGGTGTCAACATGAAATATGTCATCAGGGCTGAAGACATCAGGATGGATGTTGACACAGCCATTCCTCTGGGCCTTATTACCAATGAGCTGGCAACAAATGCATATAAATACGCTTTTACAGAAAGTACCGGTGGAACTATAGAGATTGACTTCAACAGGAATCCGGACAAAAAGATAATGCTTGTGATTCGTGATAACGGGAAGGGATTTCCTGAAGGGTTTGACCTGGAAAACTCACCTACCCTGGGATTAAAACTTGTCAGGATGTTAACCAAACAAATTAAGGCAAGGCTTTTTGTAAACTCCAAAAGTGGCGCGGAATTCAAACTTGTTTTGGCAAATCACTTGTAATATAATATATTATTATCTAACTTTAATACTTAAGCCTTTGGCTATTGGCTGTTGGCTGTTGGCCAAAAGCTAATAGCTAACGGCTAATAGCTAACGGCTAATAGCTAACGGCTA
>CAYTNC010000302.1:0-1574 GCA_964438935.1 uncultured Bacteroidales bacterium | reverse complement strand
TGGCCAAAAGCTAATAGCTAACGGCTAATAGCTAACGGCTAATAGCTAACGGCTATTCTTAACCACTTCATGCTTGGCGCAAAATGAGTAAAATTAAAACCCTAATTGTTGAGGACGAACTGATTATTGCTGAAGACATGAAAGGGATGCTTCGTGATATGGAGCATGATGTAATTGGAATTGCAGGTGATTGTGATGAGGCTGAGGGAATTATTGCCCGCAACATTCCTGATCTGGTACTCATTGACATTCATTTGCGCGGAGCAGATGATGGCATCTCGCTTGCCCAGTTTATCCGGAAGAAATACGACATTCCCATTGTTTTTATCACATCTTACTCAGACAAAACAACGGTTGAAAGGGCCAAACAGGTAATGCCCGAAGGATACCTGGTAAAACCTTTTGAAAAGGCCGACCTGTATACATCAATTGAAATTGCCCTTTGCAATTACATTAAAAAACAAAAACCCGAATCCATTAATCCTCAGGAAGAAGCGGATAACGTGGTTATCAAAGACAGTATCTTCATCCGAAAAGACTATATGCTTGTTAAAATAAAATTTGAAGACCTGATCTGGATGCATTCGGAAATGAA
Source organism: uncultured Bacteroidales bacterium (assembly GCA_964438935.1). Taxonomy (GTDB): domain Bacteria; phylum Bacteroidota; class Bacteroidia; order Bacteroidales; family UBA10428; genus UBA5072. Next base: position 979 of record CAYTNC010000302.1, on the reverse strand, counting down.
CTACATCGAATTGCATTGCAAAGAAAACAAGCACCTGATTCGTTCAACCCTCAAAGAATTCATCGATAAGCTTCCTCCGGCCTGGTTTATCCAGGTACACAGATCATATGCTGTTAACAGCCATTATATTACCGCAATTGATCACAATACGGTCTGGCTTCAGGACGTTCAGATTCCCATTGGAAGATCATACCAGGAAATAATCAAGCGATCACTTGGAATTGAGATATAGGGAAGCTGGTAGATTCCGTTTATCACGGCATGATTGTTGTATGCCTAAAATGTGGTGTATTTGGTCACATTTATTTGTAAAAAAGAAAATGTTGTTGAAAATTTGCATCATACTTAACATGCTCTATTAGTAAAATTTGGTTATTGTGAAAAACCTTTTATTGACTATAAGTTTGTTGCTTTTTAACGTGGTTTTATATGGCCAGGAAGTTATAAACACGACCTTCAATGAACGTGCCGGTTCGAACAGCAATGTAAATACTTCCATTGAGTCCGACGATCCGGTTATATCTTCCTTATCCAGAAAGGAATCTGTGGATAAGCTTGCCAATATGGCACCAGGCCTGCTGGTTTCACCAATTCAGGCTCCGGAAAACCAGTCACTTGTTATTGATGCTTATTCCATGCCTTCGAGCTACATGCTTTATATTCAGGTTGAAGGGAATGCAACATCTGAATTCAGCTGTGCCCTGTTTGATAATACGGGCAAATTTGTTAAGCAGCAAAAACTGGGTGGTATCAATACGGAATTGTCTCTGGAAACCTATCCTTCCGGCAAGTATATCGTCAAGATTGTTCAAACAGGAAAGGACTTGAGGACTTTTGAAGTATTTAAAAAGTAACATTGTTGTCCGGGTAAAATTTTTCAAATTATATATAGGTCAATATTTATTGCGTCCCTACGGGACTTTAAGAGTTGAGAGGTGGCTTTTCTTTTCTACCCATATTTGGTTCCTAACGGAACCGT
>CAYTNC010000301.1:0-3115 GCA_964438935.1 uncultured Bacteroidales bacterium | reverse complement strand
TTTTCACTTCCTCCTCGGTGCACAGATTCCGGGCAACCGCGCTCTGATTGGTAACCACAACTGTAAGTAAACCGGCCTGGTTGAGTTTTTTTATGGAATGAGCCGTATAATCATACAATTGCAAATCCTCGGGCCTGCTGATGAAACTCCTTTCCACATTGAGTACCCCGTCACGATCTAAAAATACAGCCGATTGCTTATGCTCATAATTGCTTCCGGAAACCTTTCCGGCAATCAAATCATTTTGCACCTTTTCAAGCCGGTCAGGTGTTCCCATATCTTTAAGATATTCCGTTGTATGATAACCATACATCCGGATGTTTTTGTAAAGCGCAGGAAAGATATCCCTGCCAAAATCGGCTTTTTTCCCCTTCTCCAGCATTTCCAATATCACCGGTGAAAGAATATAAACACCGGCATTCACCATATTGTGCTGCCAAATGCCCGATGGATGCGGCTTGGCATGAAAGGCTATTATCCTGCTTTCATCATCCATCTCAACCAGGTCACTGTCATGGGGATGATCGTTCGGGTGCAGAACAAGTGTGCATTCACTGTTTCTTTCAGAGTGAAAAGCAGCAAGCCGGTTCAAATCCATGCTGACCATCACATCTCCGTACAAAACCAGGAAATCACCGGTCAGCTGATTTTCAATCTCCTTAATGCCTCCTACAGTTCCAAGCGGACTGGGTTCTTCGAAATAATCAATGCAGGCACCGAACTTGCTTCCATCATTAAAATAACGCGTGATGGGGTTCTTCAGGTAATTTACCAGGATAAATATTTCCTTGAATCCATACCTTACAAGAAGATCCACCTGGTGATGCAGCAAGGGCTTGTCACCAATAAGAATCATGGGTTTGGGGATTTCCTGTGTAAGATTGCCCAACCGGGTACCCTTCCCCCCGGCAAGGATAACTGCCTTCATACTATCTAAAATCTTTCTACAAAAGAAGGTGATTTTAAATTAATAATTATGCTGCAGGCAACTTTTGTTTAAGTTTTCTAACTATAATAACTAAGGAACAGCTGGGTTGCCGGATGAAAAGAAATAAATCAGTAAGAATTCGTATGTACAGTCTTAACAGCCCTGCCTGATGGATCGTTCTGGTTTCGGAAAGATTCATCCCAGGCAAGTGCTTCAGCTGTGCTGCAGGCAACCGAAGGAACGGATGGAACGGTAAGGGCTGCTGTTTCCGACGGAAAATGTTCACTGAAAATAGACCGGTAGTAATACTCTTCTTTATTTCTGGGTGTATTTACCGGGAACCTGTACCTGGCGTTTGCCAGCATGTCATCGGTTACCTGTTCGTTGGTAACAGATTTCAGGGTATCAATCCAGTTATAGCCAACCCCGTCAGAAAACTGTTCTTTTTGTCGCCAGGCAATACTTTCAGGCAAATAGTCCGCAAAAGCTTTTCTTAATATCCATTTCTCCATTTTGCCATTCCTGGCCATTTTATCTTCAGGATTAAAGCGCATGGCCACATCCAAAAACTCCTTATCCAGGAAGGGCACCCTTCCCTCCACACCCCATGCTGCCAATGACTTATTGGCACGGAGGCAGTCATACAGGTATAATTTGCTTATTTTGCGTACAGTCTCGTTATGAAACTCAACTGCGTTCGGTGCCTTATGAAAATACAGATACCCTCCGAAAACCTCATCGGCTCCTTCACCTGAAAGTACCATTTTTACACCCATTGACTTGATGACCCGTGCCATAAGATACATCGGAGTTGATGCCCTTACTGTTGTTACATCATAGGTCTCAAGATGGTAAATCACATCGCGCAGGGCATCCAATCCCTCCTGAACAGTGAAATGTATTTCATGATGCACCGTGCCAATATGATCGGCTACTTTTCTGGCTGCAGCCAGATCAGGTGAACCTTCCAGACCAACAGCAAATGAATGCAACCGGGGCCACCAGGCTTCCTTTTCATCATTGGTTTCAATGCGGTTTGCAGCAAATTTTTTAGCAACGGCTGAAATAATCGAACTGTCAAGCCCGCCCGATAAAAGAACTCCATAAGGCACATCCGACATCAACTGCCTGTGGACTGCCTGTTCGAGTGCAACACGCAGTTCATCGATACTGGTGGAGTTATCTTTTACAGCATCAAAGGATGACCAGTCGCGTTCATACCACCTTGTGACTGCACCTTCCCTGCTGTCAAAATAATGCCCCGGAGGAAAAACTTCAATTTTAGTGCAAATGCCCTCGAGCGCCTTCAATTCAGATGCAAAATAATGGTTGCCATATGAGTCCCATCCCATGTATAAAGGAATAATGCCAATGTGATCCCTTGCGGCAAAATAGGTGTCGTTTTCTTCGTCATAAAGTACAAACGCAAAAATTCCATTCATATCCTCAAGAAAGGCCTTTCCTTTATGCTTGTAAAGGGGCAAAATAACTTCACAGTCAGATTCGGTCATGAATTCATAAATGTTCTTGTATTCATTACGGATTTCAATATGGTTGTATATTTCTCCGTTCACCCCCAGAATGAGTTTGTGGTCTTTGCTGTACAAAGGTTGTCCACCCGATTGCGGATCAACGATTGAAAGACGTTCATGAGCTATTACCGCTCTGTCTGAGCAGTATATGCCTGACCAATCCGGACCGCGATGCCGAAGTTTTTTAGACATTTCAAGAACCTGCGATCTGAGTTCAGATCCCCTGGCTTTTAAATCAAATACACCTACAATTCCGCACATATCTTTTGATTAAAATAATATTCTGACACATTGTTAAAATGATATGCGCAAAAATATAACTCATATTTAATTTTATATAATATTTATGGACATAATTATCTATTCTATTACTATTATTTATCTTTTGCTTACATTTCATTACTTTTATATCACTTTTAGTGATTTTTTGTTATTTTCATGATACTATATGAAGACAACATCTTATAATTTGTAATGTCTTCAGCCCAATAATCTGACAACCTGATTTTTATCGAACAAACCCAGGTATGTCTTCAGGTGAAAGCAAAAAAAAGCGTGAAGCCGAAGCTTCACGCTTAAATTATTAAGGATGGTGCCTTACACTACTGGCACTTCATATTGGTTCTTTGAGCCTTGGCAGCCGGGAGAAACGGAC
>CAYTNC010000300.1:0-3116 GCA_964438935.1 uncultured Bacteroidales bacterium | reverse complement strand
TATTCCAGTAAGTGAATATCAATGCATTACAGATATTAGCTTGACGGCCATGCCTCCAAAGGGGGACAATGCTACTAATGACCAAACTTTTTCATATTTGGATAATAAGTAAAAAATTAACCCATGATTACATAAGCCGAACTTCCTAAGGCAAAACTGCTGCGCACGGCATTTTACCTGGCCATTGCCACCCTAGTTTACAACCTGGCCGAAGGATTGGTTTCGGTATTCTATGGCATCGAAGATGAAACGCTGGCATTTCATGTTGCTAATTCACACATTAACAAGCCATTTCGCCGGCGTTCTTTTTGGCCGAAAGCAGGTTGTAAGCACCTTTAATAACTACTTTGGCATTTTTATAATCAAATCCTTCCGGCAAGATTATCCCTGTAAATCCATTGTCTGAGAAACCTTTCTTTACCTCAATCATCCGGTATTCGGTAAAAGGCTTGCCATCTTCTTCTTTGTTTTTTTCAAAGACAAAGATGTAATCTTTATCATCAAAGCTGACAACCGACTCGGAAGGTAAGGAAGGCATCTGGTTGCCGGCTGTTGTCTCAATTACAGCGTTGACGTACATTCCGGGTAATACATTTTTGCAGGTTCCCAGAACTCTGGCATATGCTTTAATTGTTTTATCGGAACCTATTGATTTTCCGGTTTGATATATAGCTGCATCGTGCTGCTCGGTTTCGTTGTTCACGAAAAAGCGAATATGCTGCCCATTGACCACTTTATTGGCATCTTTCTCAAACAAGATTAATTCGAGCAACAGGTTGTTGCTGTTAACAATTTCGAACATTGCATCGGATGGGGCAACGTATTTGCCAATGTTGATATTTACCGATTTGATATAGCCTGAAATTGGCGAAAGAACTGTTATGGCGCTGCTGATGTTCTCCTCCTTCAGATTTGAAGGATTGACTCCTATAAGCAATAGTTTCTGCTCCAATGCTTTCACCTGTGCTTTCAGGCTTTTATACTCGGATGTTACCTGTTGCAGGTTTTTCTGCGATGAAACTTCCTCCTGGTAAAGTTCGGAATGACGTTTGTAGTCAGCCTCTACAAATTCCAGCTTATTTTTTGCCTCGAGATAGTTTTGCTGAATGTCTACAAAATCCTGATTTTCTACAACGGCAAGTGCCTGGCCTTTTGAAACAGCACTTCCGGCAACCAGTGACGTAGTTTTAACAAAACCACCCATAGGGAGACAAACAGTGGCCAGGTTTTGGGGCGAAGTAATAACAGTGCCGCTTACTTTCAATGTGCCGCTTAACGAGCGTAATTCTATCACCCCGGTTTCAATATTGGCAAGTTTTACCTGGTCTTCCCTAAGTTCAACAATATCTTCAGGTATCACTTCTGCCTCTTCTGTTTCCATATTGCTTCTTATACCTCCCCTGCAAGAGGAAAGGGCTGATAACGTGACTAAAGCAATCAGCAATGTGATGAAACTATATTTTTTCATAATTCGATGCATTTAAAAAATTTTACCTGTAATAAAATCAAGTGATATGACGGTTTGATTGTAGTTGTTAAGGGCTTCAAGGTAGTTTTGCCTGATGCCCAGTGCCCTGTTGAGGGTGAGAATATAATCGAGATAATCCATTGCTCCGGCTTTGTAACTGAGAGTTGCCTGCTTAAGAATCAGATCTGCTTCGGGTACTGCCTGTTTTTCATAGTAATCGAGACTTGCGCTGTATTTCGATAATTCGCCCAACATGACTTTATAATTGCCTATGAGCGATTTCGAAAAGTACTCGGCATTGGTTTCGGCTGCCTGCAGCTTTATTTTTGCTGCCTTCGACTTTGAAGTATAAGGAACAAACCACACCGGAATGGAGATACCTGCCTGGATGCCTGAAAAACGATCACCTGTGCCAAATTCTCTTGGCACACCATCTACTTCCTGTATACCCTGCATGGTCTGGCTGAAGTAGCCGATGGTAAAATCGGGCATCATTTTACTGCGTTCCACATTCTTTTCGAGACCTGCAATTTCAATCTGTTGCTTTATATATCCCGAGGCAGGATTTACCGACAAATCAGCGGTATCACTGAACAGGCTGAATGCTATTCTTTGAAGTACTGTATCTGCAGGTATTACGGGCAACTCCAGGTTTAAAAGCGTTTGCAGTTTCTGATTGTAAATTGACATATCGGAAGCTGTCTGATGTACCTGATTTTTCACCTCCAGACTTTGAGAACGGGCTGAAATCATTTCGAGCTGGTTGGTTTCGCCGGTCTTTGCCCTTAGCATGGCAGCTCTTAAAAAGCCAGAAAACAAACTGTCCTGAACCAGCAATAAATTGTGTTTTGAGCCTAGAAATGCCAGCTGCCAATAAACTTGCTTTACCTGGGTGGCAATTTCAAGCTGGGCTTGTTTTAATTCCCATTCGCTGCTTTTAACATGGGCATTGGCCAGCTTATGCTGGTTGATATAAACCGCAGGAAAAGCGAACGACTGCGACACCGTAAAACTATTGTCTTTGCTGTAAGAATTGAACTGCCCATATTGACCGTCAACAGCGGTTTTAGGGATATCCCAGGCCGAACCTTTCAACGCCCTTTGAGCATCAACATGATACAACGATGTACGGATGGCCAGGTTGCTGTCCATTGCCAATTGCAGGGCTTTATTTATATCAACCCTTATTGGCTGTTGAGCATTGGTTTTATTTAAAAGGCCGGAGACTGAGACCATCGCAATAAACAAAGGTAGAGCCCTGGAAAGCTTTGAGCGGAAAACTTTACGGAATGAACGGGTAGAGAAAACGATATAAAATACAGGCAGAATTACCAGGGTCAGGAAGGTGGCCGTAATAAGTCCGCCAATAACCACAGTAGCCAATGGTTTCTGAACTTCAGCTCCGGCAGAGGTAGATATTGCCATGGGTAAAAATCCGAACGACGCGACAGCTGCTGTCATAAGCACAGGACGCAAACGGGTATGCAAACCCTTACGAACACGTTCAATAATGTCTGAAACGCCCTCCTTTTCAAGGCGGTTAAACTCAGTAATCAGCACAATACCATTCAATACAGCCACACCAAATAAGGCAATAAAACCAACACCAGCCGATATGGAGAAATTCATTCCCCTGAACCACAATGCA
>CAYTNC010000299.1:0-3131 GCA_964438935.1 uncultured Bacteroidales bacterium | reverse complement strand
AGCTAAAAGCCAAAAGCTAAAAGCTAAAAGCTAAAAGCCAAAAGCTAAAAGCCAATAGCATATAGTAATAACTTAAACTTCAAAAATATGCCATCAGGAGACCGTACCGGACCTGTGGGACAAGGTCCCAGAACCGGAAGATCATTAGGCTTATGCTCGGGATATGACAGTCCGGGTTTTACAAAAGGATTTGGAATGGGAAGAGGTTTTGGCTTAGGAAGGGGTTCTGGAAGGGGCTTTGGAAGAGGCTTTGGACTTGGGCAAGGTTATGGAAGGGGCCGCGGTATGGGCCGCATGTCGTGGAATTCTGGTTCAGTGAACCCCTGGCCACAATCTATGAACAGGGAGGATGAGATTGCCATGCTGAAATCACAGGCTGAGGCGTTGAACCTTTCGCAGGCTGAAATTTCCAGGCGCATTGACGAACTCGAAAACCTGACTAAATAGGCATGCATCCCGATTGCATGAAATGTCCTACTATTTGGCAGCTATCCGGTACCTGCTTTGTTGGGTGATTACACGGCCAAACATATCTGTAACCTTTACTTCAATGATATGTTCGCCTGCAGGTAGTCGGGTGGGAATACCAATTCGCCATAAATGATTGCAGAATACAGGGTTAGAGGGTCTGCTGCCTGGAAGCAATGTTTCAGCAAAGTCCCATTCATGTAACAGGTGCAGGTAAGCCGGGTCGTAATCGTTTGTGAATTGCATGACCTTCCAGGGCCCGTCGTCAATCCTGCAATACAACGTATCGGTAGCGCTTCCCATGAAGTAGTTGGCATAAATGCCCACGCTGGTCGACCGGTTCTGTTCAACCACTTTGGGCGCAAAGATACCTATGCGATAATCAGCTGATCGGCCGGCTACATTGTAGTCGATGGTATACTGGTTACCGTTAATATTCAAAAAGGCATATCCTTTGGGTGTACCGTCGCGCATGGTAGATACGGGAACGCCGTTGGCATCTAAACGACCGCTGTACCAGTCGCCGCATGCTGCGCCCACATTGTAGTGGTGATGTCTTTGTTCCTGAGCCCATCCGTCAGCTGATGTAAAAAAGTCCTGGCTTTGAAAATGGGTGTGAGCTGAAAGCGTAAGGGTGTGGGGATAATCCCTAAGCAATTCAAAAAGCTTCAGCCGGTCTTCATCGTTGAACGGATCACCGCCTTCGAGCTCGCTGATGGGTATGTGAAAGGCAAGGATCACCAGGTGATCCTTGGGCACCAGGCTGAGATCGTTTTTGATGAATTCCAGCTGATCGTTGCGGAATCCGCCCCAATAGCCTTTACCGTCGCGCGGATCGGGATAGAGAATATCGTCCAGGATAATAAAGTGTGCTTTCCCGTGGTTGAATGCATAGGTGGCCGGACCAAAGTTCTGTTCGAAAGTCTCATCGGACAGGCTGTCGGCTTTAACATCATAATTTTCATCGTGGTTACCCATTACATTGCACCAGGGTATTCCTATTTCTTTAACAGCTTCAATATAGAGTTTATGCAGATCGAGGTTGTCACCCACCAGATCGCCCATGCTGATGCCGAAATCCACCCCCTGAACGCCTTTTAATTCCGATATAATGCCTTTGTGAAAATAGGATACCTCTTCGGGTGAGTAGGGCTGGGGATCTCCGAAAACCAACACCCTGAAACTGTCCTTTACTGTGGCAGGAGTGAGCGGAAAATCGACAGATGCCGGGAGAGGTCCGGTAGGTGGAACACCTGCATATTTGAGTTCCGGTGAACCATTGGGTTTGTGAATGTAATAAAACAATGGTAGGTTGTTTGCATTAACCGGCACATCGTAGCTAGCAGGTTTTATTATAAAAATAATATTGTCATTGGCTACCGGAAGCGTGTATTCTCCTTTGGCATTGGTAAGTACAATATCTTTGCCGTTTGAAACAGCCACATTGGAAATACCTTTTTCTTTATGGTCTATGATGTTGTTTTTGTTGATGTCTTCATATACGATTCCTTTGGCAATGGATTGAGCGTTCGTTACAGCAAATGCTCCCGTCAGTAGCATGCCAATGATAAGCAAAGCAAATCGGTTTCTCATGATTTTCAGTTATATTATTTGGGATAAACAGGTTGTCAGCAATATTAACATTTATCTTCTAAAAAACTTTCACAAAAAATCAGGCTTAACGAAAACTTCACAAACAGTTAACACTTCAATCGGTTGCAAACCCATGAAGTGTGAATGGGGATGGATGCTGGGCCTGTATGCCGAAAGGCAGTTGCTGGGTGCTGTTACTTCGTGGTTCGGTGTTCGGTGTTTTTTTGCTTATTGGTCATTATAGTTTAACATTGTTGTCCAGATAAAACTTCCCGGATTATATAAAGTCCAATATCTATTTCGTCCCTACGGGACTATAAGAGTTGAGAGGTGACTTTTCTTTTCTACCCATATTTGGTTCCTAACGGAACCGTCCCGTAGGGACATTATATTGGTAGATAAAGGATTAACATTTAAAGATAAGTCCCGTATGGGACGATATAAATTTTAACCGGACAATAGTGATAGCTTAATCTAAACAATATTAAACAGCAGTAATTGGCTTTTTTCTATCGTATTCTTATCTTGCATTATATAATCTGATATTTTTATGCAACTCATAATAAGAATTTTGCTGGGGGCTTTGTTGATGCCCCAAATTGTGCTGGCACAATTACAAATAGTGACGCACCCTCAACCCGGTGATGACTATTTTTCAATTGTAAGAAAATCCGAAGTAGCTACTATTATTTATAGTTCGTCAGAAAATATTTTGATAAAAAAATCTGCTGAGTTTTTGGCAGGGGATATCGAAAATGTGTCAGGTAAACGACCTGCCATTTCCACTACAGCTAATTTCAGCGGAAGCAACATAATTATAATTGCCACCCTGGGAAACAATTCGTTGGTTGATAAACTGGTTGCTGATAAAAAGTTAAACGTTGAAGCCCTCAAAGGCCAATGGGAACGATTTATCATTCAAACAATCGACAGGCCATTCCCCGGGGTAAAGAAAGCATTGGTTATTGTTGGCAGTGACAGGCGTGGCACCGCGTACGGCGTGTTTACCCTTTCTGAAAAAATGGGCGTATCACCCTGGTATTGGTGGGCAGATGTTCCGGTTACAAAGA
>CAYTNC010000298.1:0-3131 GCA_964438935.1 uncultured Bacteroidales bacterium | reverse complement strand
CAGGATATTTACATCCCAGGAGGTGAAAAGTATGGCCAAGGTATGCCTGGTAGGCCAAACTGTTATTGAGAACCTGTTTGGTGAAGGCGTTGACCCGGTAGGATTTAACATTCGGATAACAAATATCCCGTTCCAGATTATCGGTACACTGGAGGAAAAAGGAGAAAGCGGAATGGGTCAGGATCAGGATGATTTGATTGTTGCCCCATATACCACCGTACAACGTCGCCTTGCAGCCATTGACTATATTAATGGCATCTATGCCTCTGCCACAAGGGAGGAAAACTCTGCAGTTGCCATAACAGAAATTGAAGAAATCCTTCGCAGAACTCATAAACTGAAAGATTCCGATGAGAACGACTTCCGCATCATGTCGCAATCAGAACTGATGAGTACCATGACATCTATTACGGATATAATGACGTACCTTTTGGGCGCCATTGCCGGTATATCATTACTGGTTGGCGGAATCGGCATTATGAATATTATGTTTGTTTCAGTAACGGAAAGAACCAGGGAAATCGGACTGCGTATGTCAATTGGTGGCCGCGGTAGGGATATTCTCAGACAATTTCTTGTTGAATCAATAATTTTGAGCATATTGGGTGGACTTTTGGGTATCATACTGGGTTATCTGATTGCAAAAGGAGCCGGATCGCTGATGGATACTCCTGCGTATGTTCAATCCAAAGCTGTTATTTTAGCTTTCATCGTATGTTTTATCATCGGAGTATTTTTTGGCTGGTACCCGGCACGTAAAGCTGCCAATCTGAACCCGATTGATGCGCTCAGATATGAATAAGGATTATGACTATGACGCTTAAAATACAGGGAAGTAAGATGCAGGTTTTGTTGCACATGGCCGCATGGGCAATAATACTCGGTCTTCCACTCTATTTTTTTTACAGGTGGGATGTACCCAGAGGATTTGTATGGGGTTTTTATATCAATGCCATTGTTAACGCGCTTATCTTTTACAATAATTACCTGTTGCTGATCCCGCGGTTGTTTATGAAAGGGAAGAGAATCAGGTATTTTCTGGCTGCCCTGGGTCTTGCCGTTGGTCTATACTTTATATCAGTTATTGCCGGTAATCTCACTTTTGAACGTTGGCAGAATAATAACCCCGGTGAACTGGAACGGCGCGAAGCGATGGAAAACCGCGATAACCACAGGCCGCCTGCGCGTACCAAACGATTGTTGCGATTGCCATACGGGCCTATGCACATATACAATTACACCTTCAATGTATTGTTCTTTACCATATTTCCGCTGGGCCTAAGAGTGCTCGAACGGCATTCCCAAATTGAAAAGCGGCAAAAAGAACTGGAAAAGGAAAAACTGAATTCTGAACTGGCCTTCCTTAAAAATCAAATCAGTCCGCATTTCTTTTTTAATACTCTGAATAATATTTATGCGCTCATAGATATCAATAAAGAGGACTCCCAGAATGCAGTGCTTAAGTTGTCGCGGATGATGCGCTACCTGCTCTATGAATCGGAAGAAGGTGAAACCAGGATGAGCAGCGAGATCGAGTTCATGAATAATTATATCGATCTGATGAAACTGCGCATATCGGAGAAGGTGAAGCTCAGCGTTTCATTTCCTGCGGAATATGATGATATTGCCGTACCACCTCTGCTGTTTATTTCCATTATTGAAAATGCTTTTAAACATGGAATCAGTTACCGGGAAAAATCTTTTATCGATATTGAAATGGCAGTTTCAAAAGAAATGATTAATTTCAGTTGTATAAACAGCATAGTTAAGAACAGTGATGAGAATCGTGATTCCAATTCAGGTATAGGACTGGAAAACCTCAAAAAAAGGCTTAACCTGCTCTTTCCTGATTTACATGAATTTTCAATCAATCAAACGGAATCATCCTTTCATGTGCTCGTGAAAATCTGGCTGACTAAAACCTGATCACATGATCAATACAATTGCCATTGATGATGAACCCCTGGCCCTGCAACTAATGGCCGGTTACATTGAGAAGACACCCGGGCTGGATTTGGTGGGAAAGTTCGACAATCCCCTGGATGCTGTGGACTTCATGGCCGACAACTCAATAGATCTCATATTTGTTGATATTCAGATGCCCGATTTGAATGGTATTGAATTTACCCGCAGCATTAAAAAGGGTCCAAAGGTAGTCTTTACTACTGCCTATGAAAAATATGCCCTTGAAGGGTTCAAACTCGATGTGGTAGATTACCTGCTGAAACCATTCAGCTATGAAGAATTCTTTAATTCCGTGCAGAAGACGCTCAGGCTGATCCGGCTTGAGAAGAAAGGTGAAACCACGCAAATTGAAGCAAATAATGAATTCCTGTTCCTCAAATCGGAATACAAGATCCGAAGGATCAATTTCAATGATATTCTTTACATCGAAGGATTGAAAGATTATGTGAAGGTGTTTTTAAAAAATGATACCAAGCCCATACTTTCGCTCTCATCGCTCAAACAACTTGAAGCAAAACTACCTGCCGGAACGTTCATGAGGGTTCACAGGTCTTTTATCGTAAACCTGGCTAAAATTGACACCATTGAAAGAAGCAGGATTGTGTTTGGAAAAATCTACATTCCGATTAGCGATCAGTACAAGGCAAAGTTTCAGGAATTTGTTACCAAAAACTTCCTGTAAAAATCACTTCCTGCTGTAATGAATTGATGGCAAATCCCATAGAATGGAAGCGCTTGTTTCTGCCGTAATATCACGCTGCGGATTGGCCAGCAATTCATATCCAACCATAAATTTTTTCACGGTTGCCGACCTGAGTAAAGGAGGGTAGAAGTGCATATGTAACTGGCATGCCTCATGAACCTTACCATCGGTTGGAGCCTGGTGTATCCCTGCTGAATAAGGGAATGAGGTGTTGAAAAGGTTGTCGAATTTCACAGTGGTCATGCTCAATGCATCAGCAAACCAGGATATTTCTGAGTCAGTGAATTGCAGTATATGCTGGATATGCCTTTTGGGAAGTATCATTACTTCATAGGGCCATACTGCCCAGAAAGGAACCAGTACAACAAATCCTTCATTTTCGTATATGATCCTTTCTTTCTTTTTCAGCTCAAGCTGAAGGTAATCGAGTAAAAGCACCGAATTATGCTGTGCGAAGTATTTC
>CAYTNC010000297.1:0-3141 GCA_964438935.1 uncultured Bacteroidales bacterium | reverse complement strand
GTGCAGGAATTATTTTGTCGGGCGGGAACGTCGATCTGCTGAATCTGCCTTTTCGTTCATGGTGAAGCTGGTGATCACCGGGTAGTGATCTGACCAGTTGACCTTTTCGGTGTGGTACTGATGCGACTTGAAAGGAGGGCTGTAAAGCACATAATCAATCCGTACGTATGGGAAATTACCCCTGAATGTGTTGCCAATACCTGAACCCGATTGAATAAAAGCATCTTTAAGATTCCGGGTAAGTTTGTTGTAGGTATAAGATACGGGGGTGTCGTTAAAATCGCCGCATACAATTACCGGAAAGCGAGCGGAATTGATATACCCCGCAAGCGTGTCTACCTGGTCGGCTCGTTGAATGTAGGCCTGTCTCATCCGCACTGAAAGATCTTTGAGTTCATCCAGTTTTTCATCGCTGTAATTGAAAAGGAGGTTGTCCAGCAGGTCGTTATAATCATTTCGTAACCGGATCGATTGCAAATGACAGTTAAATACACGGATTGTATCATTCTGAATAATGATATCCGAACTTATGGCTCCATTCAGCGATTCTTTAAAGTCGATCATCTTCTTATTAACGATCGGGTATTTGCTGAAAGTAGCCATACCGAAATTCAATTTCCGGGGCACATTGTCGGTATAGTAAACGTGTGAATAGGTGAGGGGAGCAAGAGCTTTTTTCAGGCTGGCCAGGTCATGATGTGTGCCGGGAAGTGTAATGAATTCCTGGAAACATACAATATCAGGATCTTCATCATGAATATAATCGATAATCCTGCTCCAGGCTGCCGTATCCTTATCCCACTGATAATAATTGAAAAGCCTTACATTATAGGTAAGTACTTTAAGGGTATTTTCCACGGTCACCTGTTCGGGTTTCCGGAACTGAACCTGGAAGTATCTTTTAAAAAAATTCAACCCCAACAGAATACACAACAGGGATATTACGAAATACCATTTTCTGAACAGCAGCCAGAATAAAACAAATGCAATATTCAGTGCCAGCACAAAGGGATACGACAGGGTAATAAAGGCAAAAATCCAAGCTGTGGCAGGACTGATGTGAACGGCCAGATAAATGATTATCATCAGTAAGGCCAGAAAGGCATTAACAATAAGTAACGTATTGCGGATGAATTTTCTCAAAGGTCCGGGGTTTTGGCGGTTTCGGAATGCCTCAGCTAATTCTTGTTGCTCATTTTAAACAGGGTTTCTTTTTCACTTTTGGTGAGGCTCTCATAACCTGCCTTGGCAATTTTGTCGAGTATCCGGTCGATTTCCTTTTGCTGTGCGATTTTCTGGCTGTTAAATTCCTCATCGCTTTCGTGCCGGGCTGGCTTCCGGTAAGTTACATTGAGTTTCGGGCGGGGCCTGAATAAGGATGCGATCTTATCGATAAGCTTGTCCAACCAGCTACCTATATCAATTCCCTTTTTTAACCGGCTGATGAAAAAATAGCCATAAGCTGCTCCTCCCAGGTGGGCAATGTTACCACCTGCATTTTCCGAGGCAATCATCAACACATCAATAACCACAAAAGCTATTGCGATGTACTTGAGCTTTACCGGTCCGATAAACAGTAAATGGAGCGTATAATTAGGAACATACACAGCAATAGCCAGCACAATGGCCATAATGGAAGCTGATGCGCCAAGCATGGATCCTCCCAGGTATTCTCTTAAACCGGGGAAGGAGTTTATGAATACAATATATAATAAGGCTCCGGCAAGTCCACCCAGGATGTAGTTGGTGAGCAACTGCTTCGTTGTAAGGTATTGTAAAAAGATCTGCCCGAACCAATAAAGTACCAGCATGTTGAACAGAATGTGCCACAGGTTGGTATGTGCGAACATGTAGGTAACAATGGTCCATGGCCGGTGCAGCAGTTCGCCGGGAACGCTGGGTATCATGAGGTACTTCATTACATCGGTGTCAAAAGCATATCGCAACTCCGTAAGCGATATCCCCGGAATAAACAACCGCATGAATACCTTTAAAAGACCAAGTACCAAAAAAACAGCCACGTTAATAAAAATCAGCCGGTACAGGATATTGCCCTTGCGCAGCGCAATTTTTATTTCATCCACCATGCTCATGATCAACCCAGTTTTTGATTGCTAACAAAGTTATCAATAAATTCTGAATTGATTTCTCTTCCAGTATTTGACCAGAATGAAACCGAAAAGTGCACCCCCCAGGTGGGCAAAATGTGCCATATTGTCCCAGTTGAAGTTGGCCACGCCAAAGAAGAGCTCCAGCACAGCGTAAATGGGCACGAAATATTTGGCTTTGATGGGAATGGGGAGGAAGATCAGCATGAGTTCTGCATCGGGGAACATCATGGCAAATGCAATGAGCAGTCCGAACACTGCTCCTGATGCACCAACCGTTGGGATGTCCAGGTTCAGTGTAACCAGGTCAGACACAACTTTTTTAGCAACAGGTAAATAAGAAAGGTCGTCTGGTTTATAAAACCATTCCTGCATAAAATTAACCAATTCGGCAGATTCGCGTCCGTGTGCGTATTTTTTAACAAACGTGCTGAACGAGAGGTAATCGGGAGAATTAGCAAATGAACCGGCCAGTTCGATCATGTGGTTCATCTGGAAATAGTTCACGGTAAGGTGAATAACAGCAGCACCCAGCCCGGTAACCGTATAGAAAATGAGCATCTTCTTGCTACCCCAGAGTTGTTCAAGTATGCGTCCGAACATGAACACGGCAAACATGTTGAAGAAGATGTGCGTAAAGTTGGCATGCATGAACATGTGGGTAATCAGCTGGTGGGGCTTGAATAGCTCTGACTGGATGTTATACAATGCCAGATGGTGCTCCATCAATTCGGCAAGGCCAAGTGGCAGCAACTGCAACAGGAAAACAACCACGTTAATAATAATAATATTCTTAATTACCGGGGGTAAGGCCAAACCACGATCTGAACCGAAAAAACTCATACTGCTGATTGTGCTGATTATTATTGGCAAATATAGGATTGTTTTATCAAATGCACCGGGCTGTTTTTAATTTAAGCGGCATATCCTATCTTTACAGCGCTAAAATTCAACATTGTGAAAGAGTCCGGTATGATTAGTCTGCTGAAAAAATTTGAGGACCTCAGGGTGCTTATCATCGGTGATGTTATGG
>CAYTNC010000296.1:0-3146 GCA_964438935.1 uncultured Bacteroidales bacterium | reverse complement strand
AAGAGGTGTTCAGACCCTGATTACGGAAAGTGAAAGAGCTGTTCGTCATGGTTTTACAGCTGGAGAGTTAAACCGTCAGAAAAAAGAAGTAATAACGGCTTATGAAAATGCCTATAATGAGCGTGATAAGACAAATTCTGTAGGCTATGCCTCCGAATACCTTAGAAATTTTCTAAATGATGAACCCATACCCGGAATTGAATTCGAATATGATTTTACCCGGGAATACCTCGAAGGAATCACACTTGAAGAAGTGAACCAGGCGCTGGTTAAACTGCTTCCGGCTGATAACAGGCTGCTGGTGGTAGTGGCTCCTGAAAAGGAGGGTTTGCAATTGCCATCAGAAGAACAGATTTTGAGTTATGTGGATCAGACTATGAAATCGGAAATAGCTCCTTATGAGGATAAGATATCAGGGAGTCAGCTGATGGCTGAAAAACCAGTCAAGGGCAGAATTCTTCTGGCCAGGAAAAATGAAACACTGGGCACCGTTGAAATGAAACTTTCCAACGGAGCCAGGGTAGTTCTAAAACCAACCGACTTTAAAAATGACCAGATATTGTTCAGTGCTTACAGTCCGGGAGGTTATTCGGTTTTTGAAACTGTTGATCATCATGCTGCAACACTGTCAGCTGGTCTTATAAGTGAAAGCGGTGTGGCAAATTACTCAACCTCTGACATCAGCAAATTACTGGCTGGCAAAAATGTATCGGTTAGTCCATACATTGATACGTATTATGAAGGGATCAGTGGCTCTTCTGCGCCGCGGGATATGGAAAGCATGTTTCAGCTTGCTTATTTGTATTTCACCAATCCACGCAAAGACAGTGCCTTGTTCAAATCGCTCATGGACCTTCAGAAGGGAATTTTGAAAAATGCACTCACCAGCCCTGAAACCTATTTCTCCGATCAGTTTATCAGAGCCAGAACTCAGAATCACCCCCGGGCTGATGTAGTGCCAACCGAGAAGGATTTGGATCAGATAAAACTCGACAGGATGTACGAAATATACCGGGATCGTTTTGCTGATGCCTCTGATTTTACATTCTTCCTTGTTGGAGCAGTCAAAATTGACAGCATCCGGCCGTTTATTGAGCAGTACCTGGCCAGCCTGCCATCTACCCGGCGCCAGGAAAGCTGGAAGGATATGGGCATCCGGCCGCCTGCAGAAATGCTGGACAAGCCAGTTTACAAGGGCAATGACCCCAAAAGCAGGGTTGGTATCTATTTTGAGACAAATCAACCCTGGGATCTCCGGGAAGATCATGCACTGGAATCACTGGGACAACTGCTGGGAATCCGATACATGGATGTGATCAGGGAAGAACTGAGCGGAGCCTATCATGTGGTAGCTTCTGCTGACCTGGGAAGAATCCCTTATTCCAGGGCAATTCTAAATGTTATGATACCTTGTTCACCCGATAATACCGACAAACTTACTGAAGTTGCCATTGATGAAATTGAAGCCATACAAAAGAATGGTGTAAAACCCGAAGATCTTGTCAAGGTGAAGGAAGCACAGCGGCGCGATCTGGAAAGGAACATGAAGGAGAACGGTTTCTGGATCGGCGAGCTGGCCAATGGTTACCGGAACGATGACCCGGCTTTGATAACAAGGTATTCCGAATGGATTAATAACCTGACTTCCGAGGAAATTCAGGCTGCAGCAAATAAATTCGATTTGAAGAATTACGTAAGGGTAGTGCTTTACCCGGAGAAGAAATAGAGCCGTTTAACAAACCAAAGCTCCTTTTCATAACTTTTTTCGGTAATAAACTTTTTTATTGTAAGTTTGTTATAAGTTTATTGTTACGCATTAAATTATATTATTGTGGATAAACGAACTTTCCTCAAATCGATATTCCTTGGTACCACCGGTGTTATTGCTACCGGTTTTGGATCCAAACTTTTTGCCCGAAACAGGAAAAAATGGGATGGCATTTTCAGATTGCCCGATCTGCCGTATTCCTATGACGCTCTTGAGCCTTTTATTGACGGAGAAACCATGAAGCTGCATCATGCCAAACACCATGCAGCCTATACCGATAAATTTAACCTGGCTGTTGCAGAAGCCGGGCTAACCGGTAAATCTGCCATGGCTATTCTGAAAGACGTTTCCGGACATGGTGAGTCCATCAGAAATAATGGTGGTGGGTACATCAATCACCGGCTTTTCTGGAGGGTTCTGACCCCGGTTACCGGGCGCAAGCCTTCGTTGGAATTATCAATGGCAATCGACCGCGATTTCGGATCCTTTGAAAACTTCAGGGAAAGTTTCAACGCGGCCTCCAAATCGGTGTTCGGCTCGGGCTGGGCCTGGCTTGTTTTGGATGACAACAAAAATCTGAAGGTAACCACAACCCTGAATCAGGATAATCCCATGATGGACATAGCAAGGGATAAAGGAACACCCATACTGTGCCTCGATTTATGGGAACATGCTTATTACATGAAGAACCAAAACCGGAGAGTAGATTATATTGATGCTTTTTGGAATGTAGTCGACTGGGACTACGTTTCGAAGCGTTACGAAAATACCATCAAACCAGGTAAGACAAGGAGTTAATTCTGATCAGATTGTTTTACCAGTAGCTGATCGAGTACCCTGTCAATCCTTTTAACAGTTTTTCGCATTCCTGAAATAACAACCGGATTTTCTCCGGGTAATACCACAATGCCATCTTCATACATTTGCATGAAACGGGCAAATTTTGATTTTCTGCGGTAGACAATCTGATCCTGCGAATCTTCTTCTTTTACGTAGCCGAGCATATCAAAGGCTTTTTCAAAAACATCGCGGTTTTGCAGATAGGTGCCGTTTAAGTGCCGTTGAATCCTGGTGAATCCAATCAATGGGAAAACCAATGTGTAAACCAGGAAAAATATCCAGAATAACCGGAGCTGTGGATCTTTTAGTCGCCCGGCAAGGTCAGTTGGTTCCTTTCCGGAAACAGCCGGTATAACATAAATGATAATGGCTACTATTACAACTACATACAATAAAAACTTCACCATGCGTCTCAGATAATTCATCATAATTATTGATTTTAATGACGCTAATGTAATTAATCAGCTTGTAATGTGCAAACTGATTAATTTTCAATGCAACGAAACTACTGCTACTACTTGTCATACTTCGACAGGCT
>CAYTNC010000295.1:0-3185 GCA_964438935.1 uncultured Bacteroidales bacterium | reverse complement strand
TTCCTCAAGGTTGTTACGATGTTGGAGCAATTCTTCATTCTGCATCAAAATCTCCTCCTGCTTTTCTTCAAGCAGCGTATTGAGTTCCTGCAATTCCTCCGTTCGCTCATCAACAGTGACCTGCAACAATTCTTTCTGATGCTTCAGCATGCTGAGGCGAATTCTGAAAACACCCAGAACAATCAGAATCAGTAAAAGCGCAACAGCAATTTTCATAAAAAGCGTTTCCCACCAGGGTGGTTTAATAATAACAGCCAATGCAATTTCCTCATTCGACCAAATATCATCATTGTTTGAAGCCTTAACCCTGAAGGTATATTTTCCGGGATCCAGGTTGGTGTAAGTTGCAAATCGATGATTGCCGGAATAATTCCAGCTATCTTCAAAACCTTCCAGATAGTATGCATATTTATTCAGAGATGGCTGTGCATAATGGAGTGCAGCGAACTGAAATGTGATGATGTTGTTTTTATAGGACAGCACAATCTCCTTTGCCTTATGAATGGGCTCTTTGAGAACTACCTGTTTGTTGATTACTTCTCCTACCTGAACAGTTTCATTAAACAGCAGCAATTCGGTTAACACTACCTTGGGAAGGAATGGATTTGCCTCAATTTTCTCCGGATAAAAAGCGTTAAAACCGTTCTCCCCGCCAAAAAATACCATACCCTCTGCATTTTTAAAATACGCGTTATGCCAGAATTCATTGCTTTGCAACCCATGAGCCGCATTATAGTTTGTAAACTTTCCTGTTTGAGGATCCATCCTGGAAATCCCAAAATTGGTGCTTGTCCAGATAAACCCCTGGTTATCTTCCACAATACCAACAATGCCCTCAGAAGGTAATCCATCTGCAATATGATAGGAACGAAAAAGGACATCCGGAAAATTATTATAATTGCCGGTGATTTCGTTGTAATTCACAACCCGGTTCAATCCCCCGGCAGTACAAATCCAAAAGACTCCGTCATGCGCCAGGCAAAAAGCATTGATGGTATTGTTACTGATGCTTTGCGTATCATTTGCCAGGTTGCTGTAATTAATGAATTTTGGAACAGGCTTTCTTTTTTCATCGGCAGTAAGAATGCTGACCCCTTTTCCATGACTACCTATCCAGATGTTTTTGTGCTGATCTTCACCAATTGACCAGATGATTTTATCACAAATGCTGTTTTCATTTCCGGAATCGGGAAAGAAGAAATCGAACTGATCGGTTTTGTCATTGTAGCGCCACAAACCGGCATCCCAGGTTCCTCCCCACAATATACCGTCGCTGTCTTCGTAAATTGAAAATGTCCATCTGTCAAATGCATAATTCTTTATTTCAGGTTTCCTGCCGGAAAAGATTTTCTCGGGTTTGATCCGTGAAATGGTTCCTCCACCGATGCCGGCCCATACTTCTCCGTTTTTGCGCTGCACCAGACAAAGTATGCTGTTTCCGCCAATCGTATTTGGATCCCCGGGATCATTCAAATAGTGAACAACTTTTGGAGGTTGCTCAGCCGAAAACAAAAACCGATCAATGCCTCCACCAACATCCATACCCACCCAAAGTTCTTGTGGATCAATGCCATGTATGGAGGAGATCACATTCCCGCTGAGTGAGTTTTCTTCAAAAGGTATTTTCTTGAAGTGCAGAAAAGGTTTCCGGTAAAAATCATGCTTATTCAATCCCTTACTGAATGTTCCAATCCAAAGCACTCCCGTATTATCCTCGTATAATGAGTATATGGTATTGTCACTAATTGTAGCGTTGCGCAGGTCATCCGGCTGGAAATGCTCAATATTACCGGTATTCGGCACATATCGGTACAGGCCGCCTTCAGTCCCAATCCAAAGATGTTTGTTATGATCCATCAAAAGACGCGTCCGCTTGCCTGGCGCAACGTTTATTTTTCCCGGATCTACCCGTCGGTATGATTTGTTTGCTTCATCATATTCCAGTTTCAGAACACCATGCAATACAGTTCCCATCAATAAATCGCCATGACTGTCTCTTACAACGGAAGTTACCAGCGAATTTTCAAGCCGGATTCCTGTATTAATAATCTTTCGTTCCTTTTGATTGAAAGAATACAAATATTCTGAAAACAGCAACAACTCCTCTGAGCTTTCTTCATATGCCCAGGTAATTGAGGCCGTAGAGCCCTGAAGTCTGAATTTTTCAAATCGGGCTGGCTTCTCTTTTTCCTTATCCGGCGGAACGTAAAGATTCAGGGCATCTCCGGCACAGATCCAAATATTACCCTGGCTGTCTTCCGTTACCTGGAAGATTTCATTGTCGCTGATGCTCTCCGGGTTATCCGGATCATGATTGAAATTCTCAAATGTTTCCGTTGTGGGATCATACCGGTCAAGACCTGTGGTACTGTTAACTATCCACATGTTTCCAGCTCTATCCTCGTATATAACGAAAATGTCATTGCTGCTGATACTTGTCTTGTCTTTATTGTTTTTTTGGTAAACTTTAAACGACTGGCCATCATACTTATTCAGACCATTATATGTGGCAAACCACATGAATCCGTTGTGATCCTGCAAAATGTAGTTAACAGAGGAATGAGACAATCCGTCTTCAGTTGAAATATGCTCGAAAACCGGAGGTTGGTATTGTCCACAACAAATACTCCCGGTTATAAGAAGAAGCAGGAATAATAGACTCCCGGGCAGGTATCTTTTATGATGATCAAAAAATTCCATGTGATCAAATCAGTTAATTACACTGTTATTGAACAGAATTTGAATTGAATAGGAAATGTCAATCAAACATCCTAAAGGTAAGAAAAAAGTGATTTGTGTGTCCGGAATGGGTTGTAAATATTTGTAGTCGTCATTTTTGATGTTGGTTTATTGAACTTACTTCACTTATTATTACTTTTATCAAGCGATTATCAATATAAAGAAATCACAACCATGAATAAAAAAAGCCGCCTGTTGTTGTTTTTTGTCGCAATATCCATGTGCCTGGCAATCAACATAACCGGACAAATTCCGGAAGGATCCCTGCCCGCTCCCACCAATATCAGAACGGACCAGTGCCCATGCATCTTACCCGATCTGAGCGTGATTTTCAGGGTGAATGCACCCGATGCCATTGGTGTGCAACTCGACCTGGGCAGGTTGTATGACATGAAGCAGGATGAGAAGGGCATCTGGACGGTGAAAACCGATCCGCAGGTACCCGG
>CAYTNC010000294.1:0-3198 GCA_964438935.1 uncultured Bacteroidales bacterium | reverse complement strand
TCGGGTTGGCCAGGCAGGACAGGAAAGACCGGCCCAGGTGCAGCATCGGAGCTAAACTGGTTGCCGATATATTAACTGCCGCAGGAGCCGACCGGGTTATGACCATGGATCTTCATGCCGACCAGATACAGGGATTTTTCAATGTGCCCGTGGATCATCTGTACGGATCAACCATTTTTGTACCTTATGTTAAAAGTCTGAATCTCGAAAACCTGGTGATTGCTGCACCCGATATGGGCGGCACCAAGAGAGCCAATGCCTATTCACGGTTCCTGAACTGCGAAATGGTAATCTGCTATAAGGTAAGAAAAAGAGCCAATGTGGTTGAGGAAATCCGGGTTATTGGTGACATAAAGGATAAGAATATTGTTATTGTTGACGACATGATTGACACAGCCGGTACCGTTTGCCTGGCTTCCAAGCTGATGATGGAGGAAGGTGCCAGAAGTGTCAGAGTGGTATGTTCGCACCCCGTTCTTTCCGGGCCGGCCTATGAACGAATTGAAAAATCAGACATTACTGAAGTAGTTGTAACTGATACCATCCCGCTTCGGGGTCACTCCGATAAGATCAAGGTGCTGACCATTGCCGACCTCTTTGCAGATGTAATACATAAGGTATATAAGTACAAATCGATTACGAAGAACTTTATTGTTTAAAGAAGCCGTTAGCCGTTAGCCATTGGCCGTTAGCTGTTAGCTAAAAGCCAATAGCTAATAGCTAATAGCCAATAGCTAATAGCTAATAGCCAATAGCTAATAGCTAATAGCCAATAGCTAATAGCTAATAGCCAATAGCTTCTTCCCATGTTGTATATTGTTAAATATTTACTACATTTGCCCACCTTTTTAGCCACTGTTTTTTGTTAAACAATGGTGTAATGGGGAAACGGTACAATTGTTTGAATGATTGATTGGTTGCTTTCAAATCAGCAAGTCAGCAAATCAACAAATCAGCAAATGATACCGGGTCCAAGTAGCACATTTTATAATTGTTTAATTCTTATTACAAATGAAAACGATTGATTTGAAAGTATTCCTGCGTAAAGGCACAGGTAAAAAAGATGCTAAAGCATTGCGTAAAAACAACCAGGTTCCCTGCGTAATTTATGGCGGCAAGGAAAACATCCATTTTCATGCTGAGGACCGGGCATTTAAAGACCTGGTGTATACCCATCATGCCTATGTAGTCAACCTCGACATTGAAGGCAAATCGCACCTGGCTGTAATGAAAGAGATTCAGTTTCATCCGGTAAGTGATGATCTGAACCATATTGACTTTATCGAAGTATTTAAAGATAAACCAATTGTAATCGACCTGCCCGTTGAGGTTACAGGTAACTCAGCCGGTATTAAGGCTGGCGGTAAGCTCAGGCAGCGCAAAAGACATATTAAGGTTAAGGGTCTGATTGATGATTTACCTGATTTACTGTCAATTGACATTACAGACCTTGAAATTGGTCAATCGGTAGTAGCTGGTGATCTGAAGTATCCCAACGTGACCATCATGGAGTCACCGCGCTCACTTGTTGTTGGTATTATTTCGGCAAGGGCTGCTGCAAAAGGTATGGAAACGGCTACTGAAGGCGCTGCTGCTCCTGCTGCTGAAGGCGCTGCTGCTGCTGCTCCTGCTGCTGCTGCTCCTGCTGCAGAAGCTAAAAAATAATAATTTACCATCGTCTTGAAGTACCTGGTTACCGGACTGGGTAATGTGGGTGATGAATACCACGACACCCGTCATAACATTGGATTCACAATATTGGATGCCTTAGCCAGGTCATCCAATATTGCTTTTTCTGACATGAGGTATGGCGCCCTGTGCGAATACCGCTTTAAAGGACGCATATTTGTCCTTCTGAAACCCAGCACATATGTAAATTTGAGCGGCAAGGCCGTTAATTACTGGATGCAGAAGGAGTCAGTTCTCCCCGAAAATCTGTTGGTTATGCTTGACGACCTGTCTCTTCCATTCGGCACAGTCCGGCTACGTTCCAAAGGAGGCGACGGAGGGCATAACGGGCTTACCAGTATCATTGAAACCCTCGGACATCAGAATTTTGCCAGGTTGCGATTTGGCATCGGCAGTGACTTCCAGTATGGCATGCAGGTAGATCATGTGCTGGGGAAATGGGCCAAAGATGAGGCTGAAAAGCTTCCCGAAAGAATTACCCTGTGCCACGACATCATCCGCAGCTTTGGAACTGCCGGATTGGCCAAGACCATGAATGCGTATAATAATCAGTAAGTTACCTGTACAACAAACAGTACCTGCAGTTCGTTAAAGTTATGTTAAATGAAGCAGCAGCAGGTTAATTTGTGGTACTTTTGCTTATTTATTGGACGACATGCGTGCCTCGACAGTTAAAATAATCATTTTCATTTCTTCGCTTGCGCTTGTTGGTTTGGTATTCACCCAAACATTCTGGATGCGCGAAGAACTTGAAATTGCCCGTAAACAATTTGACCATCGCGCGGATCGAGCGCTGATGGGTATTGTGGATGAATTACGCGACCAGGTGTATAATTCCTCCCGCTTTTTTCCAAAAGCCCATGCGTGCCCCTATTTGGGAGAATCCAAAGAAGTTCTGGAAGTTCTCGACACAGTGTTATTGCAAACACTCGTCGATAAATATGTTGCTTATCACCATCTGGATGACGATTATTTCTATGCCATCGTTAAAACCACTAATGATTCGATGATTTATAAATCCACTCGATTTCCCGCTTTCAATGCACCTGCAGATCCTTATAAAGCCTATCTCACAAACATATGGAAGGATGTACACTACCACATTGCGTTGTATTTTCCTCACAAAAACAGGGTAATTGTGCTCAAACAGGTCTTATGGTTAGGGATCACATTATTGTTCCTGGTCATTATTATTTTTGGTGTGGCAACCATTATTATCACGTACCTGCGCCAAAAGAAGCTTTCGGAAATGAAAAACGATTTTGTAAACAATATTACTCATGAATTTAAAACGCCGGTTGCAACCATCGCACTGGCGGCCGAAGTTTTGCACAGAGATGATGCGATAACCAATCCGGATAAGATCAGGAATTACGCCAGGATCATTCTGGATGAGAACGAAAGAATGAAACAACAGATTGAACGTGTTCTTGAGATTGCGCAGCAGGACCACCGGAAAATCAAACTGGAACCCGTATCGTTAGACATCCACGAATTGCTTCAGACCAT
>CAYTNC010000293.1:0-3205 GCA_964438935.1 uncultured Bacteroidales bacterium | reverse complement strand
CGGTCGAGATGTCCGTCTTCAGTAGCCTGGTGGATAATTTTGTCGTATTCGGCTTTGGTGATCTTGTGATCTTCAATGGCATGTTCAATTACATCTCTTAAATTTTTGGCTTCTGAGCTGAGTTTCATAGTCTGTAAATTTTAGCACTAAATTATAAACAATTTTGAATGCGCAATTGTTCTTCAATGCCATTTATTAGGCGCAACCTGTGGTTAACCTGCTGCTGAGCCGTCCGGTAAATCCGAGGTTTTTTATTTTTATTATTGCATACCTTTTGAATGCTTCCTATCTTTAGAGCCAGGAACACTTACACAATATGGCATTAGGAATTCTGAAAAATATTGTAATTATTTTTGCCCTTTCCACTATTGTTAACTACCTGTTTACCAAAATTAAAGTTCCTACCATACTGGGCTACCTGCTTACCGGCATCCTGGTAGGGCCTTACCTGTTGGGACTGATTGGCTCTTCAGAAGATATTGAATTAATTGCGGACATCGGCGTTGTGATGTTGCTTTTCAGTATCGGTCTTGAGTTTTCGCTGAACCACTTGCTGAAAATCAGAAAAATCGTATTTCTGGGAGGGTTTTTGCAACTGGTACTTACCGTTGTGGTAACGCTTTTCATAGCGCGCAGCTATGATATCGACTGGAAAGGGGCCTTGTTTTTGGGATTTCTTACGGCATTGAGCAGCACCGCTGTGGTGCTGAAGATCCTTCAGGGCAGGGCCGAGCTTACCTCCAATTACGGGCGCACGGTACTGGGTATCTTAATTTTTCAGGACCTGTTGCTGGTTCCCCTGCTGCTGTTCACGCCCATGCTTGGAGGGCAGGTTACCGACCAGGGACATCAGTTGCTCCTGCTCGTATTCAAGGCAATTTTCATCATCGGGTTCATATATGTGGGCAACCGCTGGCTGATGCCCAAACTTCTGCATGCCATTGCCATGACCCGCAACCAGGAATTGTTCATGATGAGCATCCTGCTGATTTGTCTTGGTGTCGCCCTGCTTACCTCTGAATTGGGGATGTCGCTGGCCTTCGGCGCCTTTCTGGCCGGACTCATGATTTCTGACACACAGTACAGCCACAATGCCTTTGGCAACCTGATTCCGCTGAAAGACCTGTTTGCCAGTTTCTTCTTTATATCCATCGGCATCCTTCTTGATCTGAATTTTGTTGCTGATAACGCATGGCTGGTTTTAATAACAGTAACCATAGTGGTTTTCTTCAAAGCGTTGATGGCTTCCGGAACTGCATTTCTGCTGGGGCATACTTTTAAGGGGACCATCATGGTTGGTTTTGCCCTGTGCCAGGTTGGGGAGTTTTCATTTATTCTGGCAAAAATGGGACTTGATTTTAAGATCATCACCTCATCGTATTATCAACTTTTTCTGGCAGTAGCTGTTATTACTATGGCCTTAACTCCAATGCTTATGCAGGTATCAAGGCCCTTTTCAAACCTGCTGCTCCGCTTACCCCTGCCTGATAAGCTGGTGAACGGTATCTTCCCGCTTCCCCAGTTAGAAATACCGGAACTGAAGAACCACCTTGTATTTATTGGGAAAGACTCCCGGGCGTTGAATTTATCGGTAATGGCCCGGAACCTGAATTTGCCCTATGTATCCATAGTTTTTGATCCGGATGCAGTAAGAAAAAGGCAGCTGAAAGGAGAGACCGTGATCTACGGCGATGCCATGAATGAGCCGATTCTGATAAGGTCTCATGTTGACAAAGCCGACATAGTGGTTATTTCAATCGGAAACCTGATCACATCAATGGCTGTAATTGAAAAAGTCAGGAACATCAACCCGCATGCCTATATCATTGTGAGATCCAAAAAAGTTGAAGACATTGAAGAGCTGTATAGCATAGGCGCCAATAAAGTAATTCCTGAAGAATTTGAAACCTCTATTGAGATGTTCGACAGGGTGCTCGCAAAACTGCTGATTCCGAGAAGGGAAATAGAAACTGTTTTGGGCAGAATCAGGGATGACAATTACGGCATTTTCAGGGACAAAGAAGCGCATACTGATCTTTCGGCACTTCGCACATTTGCCGGTTTTGAAATTTCGGCAATCAGAATTGATGATCATTCCCGGGTTATCGGCAAGAGTATTGTGGTACTGCAATTGCGTAATATTTATAGTGTTACCGTGGCTGCCCTGCTGCGGAACAAAGAGGTGATGGACAACCCGGATCCGGAAACCATTTTTAAAAAGGGGGACGTTGTGTATCTCATGGGAAAACCGGAGCAGATAGCCCGTGCCACGGAGTTGCTTGTGAAAAGCAATAAACAATATGATGAATATGTGGAAACTTAAAGCATAAAGCAATGAAAGTTACCGTATGCCGGAAATCGCATTTCAATGCAGCACACCGGATTTTTAACCCAACGTGGGATGACCGGAAGAATGAAGAGGTATTCGGATTGTGCAGCCTGCCTAATTATCATGGTCATAATTACGACCTGATTGTAAAACTGACCGGGGAGGTCAATCCCGAAACCGGTTATGTATTCGACATGAAAAAGCTGAAAGATATTGTTGATGAACATATTGTAAAGCGGTATGACCACAAGAACCTGAACCTGGATGTCCCGGATTTCAGGGGAGTCATTCCCTCAGCCGAAAATATTGCCATTGCCATCTGGAATATATTGCGTGACCAAATCAGCAGGGAATTTGTGATTCAGGTGGTATTGTATGAAACCGAAAGAAATTTTGTAGTGTTCTCAGGCGATTAGCTGCTGCTATGAAAATACTTCAATACGTACATCAGGCAGTCATCTGGCTGATGATCCTGCCCATCAAATTTTACAAGTATTCCATTTCTCCGCTTATTCCCAACAGTTGCAGGCACATTCCCAGCTGTTCGGAATATGCCATAGAAGCGTTAAAAACGCATGGCATTTTTCGTGGAAGTTTGTTGGCAATCTGGAGAATATTGCGCTGCAATCCCTGGGGTACAGAAGGTTATGATCCGGTACCTCCGCGAAAAAAGAAACCGACAGACACCCATTAGTCTTTTTTGCAGCAGCACCCCTGCCGGGCCAAAACGCAAAGAATTGCAAGGAGCAGCAAACTGCTGGACACAACAAAGAAATTGGCCTCATGCCTTACCCCGAATAGGTTATTTTGCATGATGAGCGAAATGGTTCCGAGCAACATCATGACCACAGCAAGCAATGCACTGATCCAGGCTAC
>CAYTNC010000292.1:0-3224 GCA_964438935.1 uncultured Bacteroidales bacterium | reverse complement strand
CCAGAGCTAATCCGATGATGGAAGAAATTCACAACATCAAAAAGAGAATGCCGGTTATATTGGCACCTGAGGCTGAAAAGAACTGGTTGAACCTTTCCCTGGATCCTAAAAACACACGATTTTTCGAACCTTTTCCGGAACAACTCATGTTTGCGGAAAAACTCAAGTGATTACTCAAAATCTCAACTATATGAACTTTCTTAAAACAATATTGCTATTCATCGCGGTTGTACTGTTGTTGAGCAACTGTGAACCAAAAGAGTCTGATCCTGATTACAAGGAATTCGAATACAATTTTCACACCGGCACCGACGATTGGGAGGTTATGTTTTCGGATTACCCGCAGGGACAGGAGGAGTTTTATGAGCTGGAGTATAAATGGAGCAAGTTACCCATGCCTCTTGACACCAATTTAGGGTCCATAATGATATCGGGAAATAACCACAGCGATGACCTGTTGAGTTGTATGTATAAACATGTCACAGGTTTGATTCCCAACGCCATCTATGATGTTACCTTCACCCTGTTTATTGCCTCCAATGTGGCCAAAAACAGCGTTGGCGCAAGAGGTTCGCCCGATCTGGCTGTTGGTGTGGGAGGACTGGATACTGTGCCTTCCAGCTTCATTGATGGTGAAGGCTATTACCGGCCTTCCTTTGAAGTAGAGCTCCAGAGCGGGCTTTCAAATGAAAACATGCAGGTTGTAGGAACGCTGGGGGTAACAGAAACCACAACCCAATATGCTCCTATAACCCGTACCAATGGTGGAAACCCGTTTAAAATTACGTCCAATGCCGATGGCGAATGTTTTCTGATGATTGGCTGGGATTCAGGGTTCGAAGGAATAACTACCATCTATATCAAATCCATATTTATTACCATGGAGTTTGTTTCGAAACCATAGAAAAAGCCATTAGCCGTTAGCCGTTAGCCATTAGCCCTGCCGGCAGGCAGGCAGGCGTTAGCCATAAGCTATTAGCCTACACCACCGGCAAAACAATCTCAAATATCGTATAACCTTCAGATGATCTGGCAGAGATTGTTCCATGGTGCATTTGAACAATCTGTCGTGATATACTCAATCCAATACCCGAACCATTTTCTTTGGTGGTATAAGAGGGCACAAAAATGGATTCTGAAGCATGCTCGTCAATTCCGGTTCCGTTATCATATACCTGAATAACAGTAAAGCTTTGTGGTATGTTGTAGGCCTTGATTATTATCTCTCCGTTCTGGTGGTTAATTGCCTCCTCAGAATTCTTTACCAGATTGATCAGCACCTGCTTGATGAGCTTTTCATCGGCTGTAAGTTTGAGGTTTTCAGGCAGAATCTCAGTTTTTAATAAAATGTTGTGTTCCTGAAATTGTTCTGAAAACAGGATCCCAATCTGGTCAATTACTTTCTTCAGTAAAACGATTTCCATTTTTAGCACAGGAGTGTCTGTGAGGTTTCTGAACCTTTCAACAAAATCTATCAATCCCCTGCTCCGGTCATCAATTACGTCCACGCTCCTCAATACGTCATCAATATGCTCCTCTGTTATTTCATTCATTTTTTTTCGGATATCTCCTTTTGAAAAGCATCTTTTGATGGCGGTTGTCAGCGTGGTTATTGGCGTTATTGAGTTGATGATCTCGTGCCGCTGGATACGGATCAGCTTTCGCCAGGCTTCAAGCTCACCTGCTTCCAGTTCAGGACGGATGTTCTGAAAACTGATTAGTTGTACCACACGATTATCAAAAACAATTGATCCTGATTTGATGGCAAGCACCCGTTCATTCCCGTTAACCCTGATCTTAACGGGAGAGGATGTTTTTTTTCCACCGGAAACCAACATTTCGGTCAGTTCAGGGCAAAGCTCAACAAGCCTGCTGGTGTTGTTTAATGCATGAATACCCAGAAGTTCGCGCGCAGCCTGGTTAAAAATTTCAACCTTACCATCCTGATCAAAAGCAATAATGCCGGCATCAACCTGCCTGACAACTGATTGAAGATAATGAAATTGCCGTTCCCTGTCAATCCTTGCTTTTTGCAGTTTATGATTGATCTGATCAAGATGATAGGTTAATCCCCTGAAGTTTTTTTCAATCCTTTGCCTCGAGAAAGCAAGGGTTGTATCATTCTCCTGAAGAAAAACCAAAAAATTAGCAAGGTCGCGGTTGATCCGGTTGTGGAAATGAATAAGCAATATCACCTGCAAAACCAGCAATAAAAAAACAAAGAGGCTTGTTGCCGGCCGGTTTGTTTGTGTAATCAGCCATATCAAAGCAAAACTGTTGACAGATATCAGAATAACCCTGATTACAACAACCAGCAAATAACGATTACTTTTCATGGCTGCAATTTTCTTTTCTTAACCACCATACCGAAATATTGTTTTAGGTTATTGACCATTATAAAGAAATCCCATAGTCTCGGGCTTTTGAATACAATGTGGTTCTTGATATTTCAAGCATTTTTGCTGCCTTTGTAACATTACCATCAAATTTTTCCAACGCCCTGATGATTGCATTTCTTTCAATATCCGACAAGCTGCCTATTTCCCTGTTAATTTCACGTGCAGCATACAGGTTTATATTGGAGGATCTCAAACCCAGGTCACCCGGCTTTAAAATGTCGGTTTCACATAATATCACTGCTTTTTCAATAGTGTGCTTTAATTCGCGGATATTTCCAGGCCAGTGATACTCTGTCAGGGCATCATAGGCGTCTCCGGTCATTTCTAAAGCTGGCTTTTCATATTTTAACGCAAATTGTTTCAGATAGTAATCTGCAAGTCCTGGAATATCCTCTCTTCTTTCACGCAAAGGAGGTAGTTCGATCTGTATGGTATTGATTCTGAATAACAGATCCTCCCTGAAAAGATTCTGTTGGACAAGTTCAGCCGGATTCTTATTGGTTGCAGAAATAAGCCGGAAGTCTACTTTTACAGGATTGTTTGAACCAAGCCGGGTTATTTCATAGTTTTGCAATACACCAAGCAGCTTGCTTTGTGCAGGAATGGACAAATTGCCAATTTCATCCATAAACAAAGTTCCTCCGGAAGCGGCTTCAAATCTGCCTGTCCGGTCCTCCCTGGCGTCAGTATATGAGCCTTTCACATGACCGAACATTTCGCTTTCAAACAGCGTTTCACTGATTGACCCCATATCAACAGACAGAAATATTTCAGAAGCACGTGCGGATCTTCTATGTATTTCACGGGCAATCACTTCTTTACCCG
>CAYTNC010000291.1:0-3228 GCA_964438935.1 uncultured Bacteroidales bacterium | reverse complement strand
AACCGGTTGTAATATGTCATTTATACTTTCTTTATTGATTGCAGGGATGTCTGCCATGCATCCGCTGCACATTGCCTATACCAGTATTGAAATCGACCGGGAAAATGACAGCATCTCGTTGTCGCATAAATTCTATACCAGCGATTTTACCCTGCTCTTCCATCACCTGTTTGAAAAACAGGTTGAACCCGTTATGAATCAGAATGTAAACAAGGCGGAACTGGACTTGATTAATACTTACCTGAGCTATAGATTTATTCTCACTTCGGGAACCGATACCATTCCGCTTACTTTCCATCGCAAGGATCAGGATGATGAATCGCTCTGGCTCTATTATAAGGGCCGGCTGCCAGATAACGGATTGAATTCACTGAAGGTTCAGAATCAGCTTTTGCTGGATTTGTATGAAGATCAGACCAATCTGGTTATCATTACCTGTGGAAAGAATGAAAAAGGTTTTACATTCAATAGTACCGATCAGCAAGCAGTGTATGAGATCGGAAAACTTTAAAGGCGCCGGCAATAGAATTGGGTTCGTATTTGTTTTAACTTTGCATGAATGAAAAAATTTGCCTTCATATTTCTTTGCCTTTTAGCACTGCCGGCTGCAACCTTTGCAACGCATAACCGTGCCGGTGAAATTACCTTCAGGCTGATTTCGGGTTACACCTATGAAGTCACCGTTACTACATTTACTTATAAATTAAGTGCCGCCAACCGGCAGGAACTGAATGTGGAGTGGGGCGACAATACAGAGTCTGTTGTGAGTTTGAACGCTGGTTCGCAAGGAAGGATAGAGTTGCCGAATTATTATTACCGCAACCAGTATACCACTACGCATACATTCCCGGGTCCCGGCATATACCAGGTGCTCATGCAGGATCCAAACCGGAATTTCGGCATCAAAAATATTCCCAACTCGGTTGATGTGATCTTTTCCATAAAAACCATCCTGGTCATCAGTCCCGAAATTGGAAAGAACAGCACACCGGTGCTGCTCAATTACCCTATTGATAAAGCTGCACGCGGACATGTTTTCATTCACAACCCTGCTGCCTATGATCCGGATGGTGACAGCCTTTCCTATAAGATGGCTATATGCACGGGGCAGGATGGCAAACCAATTGCCGATTATACCCTGCCTGATGCCAGTGATACCATTTATGTAAATCCGGTTACCGGTGACCTGATCTGGTACACACCCGTTGATTCCGGTGTATACAATGTAGCCATCAATATTGAAGAATGGAGATTCGGCGTAAAGATTGGTAATATTACACGCGATATACAAATTGATGTGTATGAAACCGACAACAATCCTCCTGTTAATCCCCCTTTGAATGATTTCTGTGTTGAAGCCGGGGATTTGATTGAGTTCCAGGTTACAACTGTTGACGCTGACAATGATTCAGTCAGGCAAACCATGGTTGGAGGTCCGTTTGTAGCTCCCGGCACAAAGGCAACATTTACCAACGTAGCAAAAGGACTTGGCTTTTCAACATCCACCTTCAGATGGCAAACTTCCTGTGAACATGTCAGGCAACAACCCTGGCAGGTTACCCTGAAAAGCGAAGATAAAAATGCTGATATCAGCCTGATTGATATTGATAATTTCAACATTACGGTTATTGCTCCTGCCCCTGAAATTGTGGGTTCTTCGGCTACCAACACCGACATCACCCTAACCTGGACCCAAAATAATTGCGGGCCGGTTGCAGGATATTACATCTATCGCCGTGAAGGCAATTTTGCTTATGAACGGGACAGCTGTGAAAGAGGCATCCCTGAATACACCGGTTTCACCAGAATTGCTGTTGTGGAAGGGAAGGAGCAGGTGACCTATACAGATGACAACAACGGACAGGGCCTTGTACAGGGAATTGAATATTGCTACCGGGTAACAGCTTATTATGGTGATGGCAGTGAAAGCTATTCTTCCGCAGAAGTCTGCAACACACTGATCCCCGGATTTCCTTCACTGCTGAACGTAAGCGTTACTGATATTAATGAAACCAGCGGGGAGATATTTTTATCCTGGGCGAAGCCGCGGAATTTTGACACGGGTTCTGCCCCGGGTCCTTACGTATTCAGAATTTACCGGTCCGCCACTTCAGATCCCGCCAGTTTTGTTTTAATTGATTCGGTTCTGACGGCAGATATCAACGACACAACTTACCTGGATACCCCATTAAATACGGTGTATTTTCCATACTATTATTCAGTAAAAATGTTTAACAATACCCCCGGCAACAGGTTTGAAATGCGGCCGGGAGAAAGCGAAGTGGCTTCATCGCTTTATATTAATATGACACCCGCCGATAACCAACTTACCCTTGAGATCCTTAAAAAAGCACCCTGGGTAAATGAACACTATGTAATTTTCCGGCGACATGGATCGCTTCCCTATGATTCAATTACCACTGTAGACAATTACCGGTTTGTTGATGCGGGGTTGCAGAACGGTGAAACCTATTTTTATCAGGTCAGAAGTATCGGATGGAGGCCCGTTAATGGTTCAATTTACATCAACAGCAATTTATCGCACGAGAATTCCGGCATGCCTGTTGACCTTACTCCCCCATGCGCTCCCTTGCTTACAGTTGAATCAAAATGCGACAGCGCTACCAATAAGCTCACATGGACCAACCCAAACCAAACTTGCGCCGATGATGTTGTTGGTTATATAGTTTATTATTCACCGGTTATCGGGGGAATCATGGATTCATTAGATTATGCTGACTCGCCATTTGATACAGTATATTATCACAGAATGAACGACGGTATGTCAATGGCTGCCTGTTACGAGGTTGTTGCTATTGATTCAACCGGAAACAGAAGTCCCCACTCTGCTTATTATTGTGTTGACAATTGCGGTTTATACGAGCTTCCCAATGTTTTCACACCCAATGGAGATAACATCAATGATCTGTTTGTATCGAGCAATGTGAACAACCTGGTGAAGAAAGTGGATATGAAGATTTTCAACCGATACGGACAATTGGTTAAGGAAACCTCGGATCCCAACATCAACTGGGACGGTAAATATCGCGATACGGATTCCAAAGTGCCAACGGGTGTTTATTATTACATATGTGATGTTTATGAACCCCGGATCACCGGAACTGAAATTCGCACACTTGTGGGATTTATTCATTTATACGCGGAAGGCCATGCTGAAGAGCTTACCAAATAGCAATATTGCCATACCGGTTTTGCTGGTGATGATGT
>CAYTNC010000290.1:0-3231 GCA_964438935.1 uncultured Bacteroidales bacterium | reverse complement strand
TCACCGATGAAATCCGTCAGCCCCTGATCGATGGATTAAGCTCGGTTTCCTATACCGAAAAACTATATAAAGTTGAAATGCCCGTTTATGTTGCCTATGAATTCAATCTCCAGAAGGTAAATTGTTATATAAGCCTGGGTGCTTCTGCTGCCAAAATTACCGGAGCTACCGCACAACCTTCAAGAAAATTCCATGAAAACATGCAAACGTTATCCGGAGAATCAACAGACGTAAGTGCTTACAGAACCAATTTTTTATACAGCGGATTGGCAGGCGCCGGCATCAGGTATAAGGTGCCCAGAGGGGTAATTGCCGTGGGATTGAGAGCTGGTTTTGGAATCAACAACATTGTGGCATCGTACAATAAGGAATTTGTTGACAAATTCTATTACCGTGATGATGATTTCTCTCTGAATACCTATTCACTCACAGCCGGTTACTATTTTTCGTTTTATAAGCCCAAAAAACAACGTTAATCATGAAAGGGAAGTTTTTAATAACAACGATATTTGTACTGATTGCCTTTGCATGCGATGAGAAGGATATTAGCGACATCCAGGCTGAACAATTTGTCAAGTTCTATAAAAATTATTCTGAATTCGTAGCTGCTGACGTCACTGAAACGCCATCCGGTTATGCCTTTGTCGGCACATCAAAATTGGATGACGAAACAACGCGGATTTGCCTGATCCGGACTGATGAATATGGAAATTCCATCGACTCTGCAAAATACTTCTACAGGGTGGTTGGTGATCAGACCTATAACGACAGGGCCTTTAGCCTTAAAATTACATCTGATGGAGGTTTTGCAATCCTTGGATCATCAAGGAATCCTGTTACTGACAAGCAGGATGTCATCGTAATCCGAACCGACCAGAAAGGAAACAGAATCTGGTCGCATGTTTTTTCATCAACAGGCATTCTTGAAGCCCGCCATTTCGAAATAAACGACGTTGGTTCATTCATCATTACCGGCTACTCACAGGGATCCGACAATATTAAGAGAATCTGGCTTGCAGCCCTCGATAACAGCGGCAATGAGCCTTGGGAGCCGAAACTTCTCTCGAAATTGGCACCCCGTGATGCCATAGGCGAGTACGTTCAGATTTTATCAGATGGCTTTGTCATTACCGGTACGTCAAAAAACAATCCTTCCTATCCGGGCATTCCTAATGTTTTTGTTTTGAAAACCAACGATCAGGGTGCTGTTAATGACCAATATTACCTCTCATCAAATACAGATGAAGATGGCAACTGCATCCGGGTTCTGGACGATAACCATTTCCTGGTTCTCTCCACTGTAAAAACTGCCACAGGAACTGACATTGCCTTAAATTCAGTATCATTTGCTTCGTTTCCCCACAGCATAGAATGGAGGAGAATCTACAGCAACAATGGTAAAAATGTTGGTTGCAGCGTTTACAAAACAGACAATGGAATTTATGTTTTAGGAACAGTGTCCACTACAGCTACCAATTCGGCGTTTTGTCTTGTTGCGGCTGACGCATCAGGAATTCAAAAGACCTTTTCCGATTTCGGTATTGACACTGAACTTACCGCAGTTTCATTCAAGCCTGTGTCAAAAGGAGGTTTTATTATTCTTGGAACCAACCATCATGCTGATAGAAATGTATCGGTTGCTTTAATCAAAGTGGGCCGTGAAGCTTCCTTCTGATGTAAGGCAGTAATACTCCGGAAAATTGCCCGATTCATTTGGGGTATTAAAAGCCTTTTTAGCACACTTCATCAAATAGTTGCACCGATTTACCTTGTATTTTTGTATTTTTGTCGTTACCATGCGAAGCTGGCCTTAGTGAGGCTTTCATTTAGCATGATAAGACAATAGTTATAATGCAACCGAACCTAAACCACCATGTTGCCATTTCAAATTAAACCGCTTGATATGAGAACTCTTACCCGGGGAAACAAGATCTTTGTACTGTTGATTACGGCCTGTTTTATAGCCTTTACTCCCGGCCTGCGCGCCCAGCTTGCACCTGAAATCTCAGATATTCCCGGAGATACCATTAATGAAGGTGAAGTCTTCAACGCCATTAACCTGAATGATTTTGTTACAGACCCGGACAATGATCTTTCCGATCTCTCATGGACTGTTTCGGATAATACCTACGTCGATGTGACCATTGAAAACAGCCTGGCTAACATTGCTGCCAAAGATGAAGACTGGTATGGAGCCGACACGATTACCTTTACGGTCACCGATCCGGATTATAATTCAGACAGCGATACTGCAATTTTTAAAGTATTGCCGGTGAATGATGCTCCTGTAATTACAGGTCTTACCGGACAAATCATCCTGGAAGGAAATGAATTTGCTGATATCAATCTGAATAATGTGGTTTCAGACGTTGAGGATGCTGATAACCTGCTGACTTGGACAGCTACGGGACAGGACCGGCTTAACGTGGAAATCAACGACAACACTCATATTGCGAGTATCACTCCTCCAAACAGTCATTGGAATGGTTCAGAAATAATTACTTTCACCGTTACTGACACAGAAGATCTTTCCGATTCCGAAAGCGCCACTTTTGAAGTCACCGCACTTGCCGAAGCACCTGTTGCCGATAATGACAGCTATACGGTTGCTGAAGGCGGTACCCTTAGCGTGGCAGCTCCCGGTGTACTTGATGGCGATACCGATGGCGACGGAGATCCGCTTTTAGCAGTTTTGGAAAGCAGTCCCGCGCATAGTACCTCGTTCAACCTCGATCCCAGCGGTGCATTCACTTATACTCACGATGGCAGTGAAACCACCGAAGATGCTTTTACCTATCATGCTTCTGATGGCTCGCTCGAAAGCAATACAGCCACAGTAACCATTAACGTCAACCTGGCCAATGAACCGCCAACACTTAATGATCTTTCGGGCGAATGGGTAACCTTTAACGAGGATGGTCCGGCAGTGTCTTTTTTAGGCGGACTCATTGTGAGTGATCCGGAAAACGCCACCCTCTCCGCTGCCACCATAACTATTTCAGGAAATTTCCAGTCTGATGCGGATGTGATTGCCCTCACAAACAGTATGGGCCTTACAGTAACTTTTATCGGAAATCAGTTAAACCTGATTGGGGTAACATCCGTGGCTAACTATCAAACTGCTTTACGATCAGCAACTTTCAGAAATACCAGCCAGAACCCCTCAACCCTTGATCGTACGCTGCAAATCAGGGTATATGACGGGGAACTGTTCAGTGATTATATGTATAA
>CAYTNC010000289.1:0-3243 GCA_964438935.1 uncultured Bacteroidales bacterium | reverse complement strand
TTACTCACAGTGTGGTGAAATTAATTTATATTCGCTGCTTAATTTTAAAAAACCATTAAAAGATGAAAATTATGAGAAGTCTTATAGCTGTATGTGCTCTAAGCCTGCTAATTCTTGCGTCATGCAGTGCCGATAAAAAATACGCAACAACAAAAATTAAAACCAAAGAAGATTCAGTGAGCTACTTTCTGGGATTAACTTATGGAAGTGGTTTAAAACAGGCTGATATCGACAGTTTATTCGATTACAATGCATTCATGAAAGGTGTTGCGGAAGCCACCAACGATGATTCCATGAAGGTTTCACAAGCTGAGATTGAGACTTTTCTGAATAAATTCTTTTCTGAGATGCAGACTGAGAAAATGCAGCGCCAGTACGAGGAGTACATTGCTGAAAACAAAGCCTATCTGGATGAAAATGCCAAAAAAGACAGTGTGGTTACACTGGCAAGCGGATTGCAGTACCAGGTTCTGCGCGAAGGAAATGGTCCCAAAGCCACTGCCAATGATAAGGTGAAAGTCCATTATACAGGAAAGATGATTGACGGAACGGTATTCGATAGTTCTTATCCGCGGAATGAACCCGCAGTGTTCTATCCGGGTCAGGTGATTCCGGGATGGAACGAAGCATTACAGCTGATGCCTGTTGGTTCAAAATGGAGGCTTTTCATTCCCGAAAGCCTGGCTTACGGTGCCAATCCTCCCAGGATGTCGGGTATCCAGCCTTTCTCAACGCTCGTGTTTGAAGTTGAAGTTATGGAAATTGTTCCGCCCGAAAAATAAGGACGTTGTTTTATAATATAGATAAGTCCGGCAGAAGTTTAATTCTGTCGGACTTTTTTTTGATCATAGAATCGCAGTATGGGTTAAATTGCATTTCCGCCGCGTTCTCCGGTTCTGATGCGGATACATTCCTCAAGCGGGGTAATAAAGATTTTGCCGTCACCCACATCACCCTTGCC
This sequence comes from uncultured Bacteroidales bacterium, assembly GCA_964438935.1. Classification (GTDB taxonomy): domain Bacteria; phylum Bacteroidota; class Bacteroidia; order Bacteroidales; family UBA10428; genus UBA5072. Next base: position 2,282 of record CAYTNC010000289.1, on the reverse strand, counting down.
ATTGGTTCTGGCTGCATTGATTATGGTGTTCACGGTAAAGTCAACAAATTCCTGGTTAACTGCAATGTCAATCCTTACTTTGGGAATCAGGTCAGGTACTACCCTTGAACCCCTGTAAATTTCCTCCCTGAGTTGTTGTCCGTGGCCTGATACCCTGCTCACGGTAATGCGTGTTATTTCGGCTTCAATCAGGGCTTCCCGCACCTGGTCGAGTTTGTTTTCCCGTATAATGGCTGTTATTAATTTCATGGCTTTACAATTTGATTGTTTTTACTGATGTCTGGTTTACCTGGGGTTGAGCATGCCATAACCCTGTTCGCCGTGATAAGTATGGTCGAGGCCCTGCATTTCCGCTTCGGTAGATGCTCTGAAACCAACAGTTTTATTCACTATGAATATTATAGCAATGGTTAGCAGTGCGGCATAGGCAATGGCAATACCCACTGCGGTTGCCTGTACACCTAGCTGCTGCCACATACTCCATGAGCCACCTGCAGCATCAGCTGCTGCATTCATCCAGCTGTTGCGTATAAAAAACACAAGTAAAACAGACCCTACAACTCCACCTACGCCGTGAATGCCGAATGCATCCAGACTGTCGTCGTAGCCCAGCCTGTTTTTAACAAGAATAGCGCTGTAACAGATGAGAGCAGCTGCAACGCCAAGTGCAAGTGCTCCGACAGGCTGAACAACTCCTGCGGCGGGGGTAACGGCAACCAAACCGGCCAGTATGCCGCTGGCAAATCCGAGAGCAGTTGCTTTTCCGTGATGAAGCGATTCAATAATGATCCAGGCAATTGCTCCGGCCGCAGCAGCTACCTGCGTGGCGGTAAGTGCCTGTGCAGTGAGCAATCCGCTGCTTACACTGCTTCCGGCGTTGAATCCGAACCAGCCTACCCACAGCAACCCTGCGCCAATCATAGTCATCACCAGGTTGCTGGGTGCTACTGCTGTTTTGGGGTGTCCACGTCGTGAGCCCAGGTAAAGTGCGGCCACCAGTCCGCTCACTCCCGAAGCAATATGCACCACGGTGCCGCCTGCAAAGTCGATGGCGCCCATGGCACCCATGTTAAACAAAAAGCCGTCGGCCGACCATACCCAGTGGCAAAGCGGGTTGTAAACCAGTAACCCCCAGAGTGCTATAAAAACAACATAACCTTTGAATGAAACCCGTTCGGCGAAGGCGCCGGCAATGAGGGCAGGGGTGATGATGGCAAATTTGCCCTGGAACATGGAAAACACGTATTCGGGTACACCGGCAGGGGTGATGGTTTCATCAATACCTTTGAGCAGGAAGTAATCCGGATTCCATCCGAACCAGCCGCCCAGCACGCTGGGACCGAACCCCATAGAGTAACCCACGAGTACCCAAAGAATAGCCATGATGCCCATGGCAACAAAGCTGTGCATCATGGTGCCCAGCACATTTTTGGTTCGCACCAGGCCGCCATAGAACATGGCAAGTCCCGGAATCATCAGCAGTACCAGCGCGGTGGATGTGAGCATCCATGCGGTAACGCCTGTGTCAATTGCTGTACCGTCAGCCGCGAATGCCGAACCGGCTGCTAAAAAGAACAATAGTCCGGCAGCTATTGTACTTCGTTTCCATAGTCCTTTCATATTGGAGGGTTGTTTAGTGAAAAAATGATTATTTCGGGACAAATATATAAAAAAAGGGGGTATTAAATAAAAAAAGAATATAAAAAATATACAAAGACTATAAAAAAAGGGGTGAAAAGTAAAAAAAGATATAAATAGAAATATATACCCTTTGTATAATGGGGTGTTGATATATTTTATTAAAGGGGAGCAGAAACGGGGTTACCTGGTGTTAAAAACTTACCTGTAAAGCTTTAGTCAACAAAGCCATCATTTAAATAAAGGTGTTATATTTAGCATAGGAAAAAAGATTATAAGGCAATCAGGTTTACTCGTTTGTAAAACCGAAAACGCTGAAGAGGTTTGTGGATAGTGGGTTACGTGATGTGATATGAGGAGGATAAGCAGGGTAGGGGTATTTCAGCGCATATAGGAAATGGGACAGAGGTGCACGAAGTGCGGAAAAAAGGCAGCATCAGTAAGTAGCATTGGTTTTGTAAACGTCATAGTTGCATTACGTTATATGACAACAGCTGAAACTAAAATTGTAACGGTGGATCCGGTATTTCATCGCAATGAAAAGCGGTTGAAACTAGGATTTACGTATAATAGTGATATTATACAGATAGTATTAGACAGAGATGAAATAGTGGCTATTTATAAGCATATTGATAATCCGAAGC
>CAYTNC010000288.1:0-3279 GCA_964438935.1 uncultured Bacteroidales bacterium | reverse complement strand
GCGCCAACCTGCTGACTTTTTGTAATTATTTCTAAACAATTCCCAAGGAAATTTCGTTTATATTTGCATATCGAAATGAAAAAAATTGTTGCATTCATATTGGCTGTTTATGTTTTGGCACTCCTTACAATTCCTTGTATTGATGTGTTAAATGACAACAACTTGCACAAAACCGAACTTACCTGTTCTTCATCTGGTCATCAAAATGACCACGCTGATCATTGCTCTCCATTTTGTACTTGTGACTGCTGTGTTTCACCGATTATTAACAATTCCTTCTTTCAATTCAGCGATGTTCTTACTGTTGCTCAAGAACTGACAACAGTGTACAGCATATCTTTCGTTTCTTCTGCTTTTGCCAGCATTTGGCAACCCCCTAAATTGAGCTGAAATACTTTCTGTTTCTTTGTTTCACAACCCAGATAAGGGCGTGTGCAGGATTCATGTATTCACTTTTTTATGATCATCATGATAGAACGCATTATTCAATTTTCCATAAAGAACAAGTTCATAATTGGCTTGTTTGTAGTGGCATTAATTGGCTGGGGTACTTATTCACTTACCAGGTTGCCCATTGATGCCATCCCCGATATTACCAACAACCAGGTACAAATCATCTCACTAGCTCCATCGTTGGCAGTGCAGGAAGTTGAAAGCTTTATTACTGCACCCATAGAAGTTGCCGTAGCCAACATTCCTGATATTGTTGAGCTACGGTCCATTTCCCGTTTGGGTTTGTCAGTGACAACCATAGTTTTCAAAGACGGGGTTGATATTTACTGGGCCCGCCAGCAGCTAAGCGAGCGCCTTAAAGAAGCCGAAGATTTTATTCCTGCCGGACTTGCTCAAATAGAGCTGGCTCCGATTTCCACCGGTTTGGGTGAAATATACCAGTACCGCCTTGCTGTTGCAAAAGGGTATGAAGACAAATTCACACCAATGGAGCTTCGAACCATTCAGGATTGGGTGGTGCGTCGCGAAATGCTGGGTACTCCGGGTGTGGCGGATATAAATAGTTATGGCGGTTTTGTAAAGCAGTACGAAATAGCCATTAACCCCGAAAGGTTAAGGGGGATCAATCTGACGCTCACCGATGTTTTCAATGCACTCGAAAAAAACAACGAAAACACAGGCAGCGCTTATATCGACAAAAAACCAACAGCCTATTTTATCCGGGGTATCGGCCTGGTTAAATCCATTGAGGATATTGAAAAGATAGTTGTTACAACCCATCCTTCAGGAATTCCTGTTTTAATCCGCGATGTAGCTACAGTTCAATATGGCAATGCAACACGATACGGAGCGCTGGTTATTGATACTACCGAAGCTGTCGGCGGCGTGGTAATGATGCTTAAAAACGCCAATGCACATGAGGTAATTGACAATGTTCAGGAGAGAATTGTTTCCATACAAAAGTCGCTTCCCAAAGGGGTTACCATTGAGCCGTTCATAAACCGTTCCGACCTTGTGGGCCGTGCCATTGGTACCGTTTCCCGTAACCTTGTAGAAGGGGCCTTGATTGTAGTTTTCATTCTTGTGTTATTACTGGGAAATCTCAGAGCCGGACTTATTGTGGCTTCAGTTATTCCGCTATCCATGCTCTTTGCAATATCCATGATGAATATCTTTGGCGTTTCAGGCAACCTGATGAGCCTGGGAGCTATCGACTTCGGACTGATTGTAGACGGTGCGGTCATCATAGTAGAAAGCGCGGTACACCGCATTTTTATGAGTAAGCACCATCATCAGGGTGTTGCAAAACTTTCGCAGCAGCAAATGGACGAGAATGTATTTGAATCAGCCAAACGGATGATGAATTCGGCAACTTTTGGTCAGGTTATTATTCTTATTGTTTATCTTCCTATAATGGCTTTGGTGGGCATTGAAGGTAAAATGTTCCGTCCGATGGCACAGGTAGTTGCTTTTGCATTGACAGGTGCCGCTATTCTTTCGCTCACCTATGTTCCAATGGCTTCGGCATTGTTCCTAAGTAAAAAGACAGAACACAAGCGTAACATTTCCGATGTGCTGATGGATTGGTTTCACCAGGCATTCAACCCGATTATTTCATTCGCCATTAAGCACAAGCTGTTGGTTTCTGTTTTGGCTGTTGTATTGTTCCTGTTTAGTGTTTTTATGTTCTCGCGTTTGGGTGGTGAGTTCATTCCACAACTCGAAGAGGGCGACCTGGCTGCAGGAGTTATGACATTACAGGGTGGCTCATTATCCAATACGATTGAGCAGGTACAAAAAGCCAATAAAATATTGCTCGAAAACTTCCCCGAAATAAATCATGCCGTTTGCAAAATAGGAGCGGGTGAAATTCCAACTGACCCAACTCCTATGGAAACAGGCGATTACATCATCACATTAAAGCCAAAAAACGAGTGGGTTTCGGCGAAAACACGGGAAGAACTTGTTTCAAAGATGGAAGAGGCACTGATACCCCTGGCTGGTGTAAAGTTTGAGTTTCAACAACCTATTCAAATGCGGTTTAACGAGTTGCTTTCCGGTTCAAAACAGGATATAGCCGTGAAAATTTTTGGCGACGAACTCAATACGTTATCAGCAAAAGGGGCTGAAGTTGAAAAGATCATTTCACAAATTGAAGGCGTTGTGGATATTAATGTTGAAAAGGTGACCGGGCTCGAGCAAATACAGGTGGAGTACAACCGTGATCGTCTGGCACAATACGGGTTGTCGGTTGAAGAGGTAAACCGAATTCTGCGCACTGCATTTGCCGGAAGTCAGGCAGGTGTTGTTTTTGATGGCGAGAAACGATTTGCTATGGTGGTTCGTTTGGAGAAGGACTATCGCAAAAGCCTTGACGATGTTAAAAACATATCGGTGGCTTTGCCCGATGGCGGACAAATACCCTTTGAGCAGGTTGCCGACATTGAAATAAAATCGGGACCTGCGCAGGTATCTCGTGAAAATACAAAACGGCGTATTACCATAGGATTTAATGTGCGTAACCGCGATGTTGAAAGTGTGATAAACGAAGTTTCCGACCAAATTGATCAGAAAGTGCAGCTTCCCACCGGGTATTATGTAAATTATGGCGGACAGTTTAAAAACCTGGTAGCAGCCAGAAACCGACTTGCCATTGCCGTTCCTGTAGCCCTGTTGTTAATATTTGTACTGCTTTATTTCACCTTCCATTCGGTAAAACAGACTGTTCTAATTTACTCGGCTGTACCAATGGCTGCCATGGGTGGCGTATTTGCATTGTGGTTCAGGGGAATGAATTTCTCCATATCGGCTGGTGTTGGTTTTATT
>CAYTNC010000287.1:0-3281 GCA_964438935.1 uncultured Bacteroidales bacterium | reverse complement strand
GCAGGTTGTGCTCACATTTCGGGCATTGTCAGCAATTTGCCATTATTGATGTAGAAGACAATAAGATTGTAGGTGAAAAGCTGCTGACACCTCCGCCTCATGAGCCGGGTCTGTTGCCCGGATGGCTTGCCGAACGAGGTGTAACACATGTTATAGCCGGAGGCATGGGACAACGTGCACTCAGTCTTTTTACTGAGCAAAGCATTCCCGTTTCTATCGGAGCTCAGTCGAAAAGTCCCAAGGATTTGGTGCTCGACTGGTTGCGAGATACCCTGGTAACGGGTGATAATGCCTGTGATCATTAGTAAAAATGAAAATTGCCATAGCCAGCGGTAAAGGCGGAACCGGCAAAACCATGGTGTCTGCCAATCTCTTTTATTCCCTCCGCAATGCGGGAATGAAGGTTTCTTTGGTGGATTGCGATGCCGAGGAGCCCAATGCAGCTGAATTTATTTCAGGTGGAAGTGCAGGTGTTTCTGTGGTAAGCCAGAAGTTGCCGGTGATTAACACAGAGAAATGCACGTTCTGCGGAAAATGCTTTGAGTATTGTAATTACCATGCCATAGTTTTTTTACCTCCTGCCAATTTCATTCAGGTGGTTGGTGATTTGTGCCACGACTGCGGAGCCTGTGTTTACGCATGCGAGTATGGCGCTATAACCGAGATTAATAAAGAACTGGGTAAGGTGAATACGATGCAGGTTAACGGGCAGTGCAGGTTAATCGAAGGAAGAGTTAATGTGGGCGTGTATTCACCGGTACCGGTAATTAAAAAGGCTATACAATCACTAAATGGAGAAGATATTGCAATTTTTGACTCTCCTCCCGGTATATCCTGTCCCTTTATTGCCACTGTGGTGCGCGCCGATTACGTGGTACTGGTTACGGAACCTACACCATTTGGATTAAACGATCTGATACTGTCGGTTGCCACTCTGGAACAGCTGGACAAGCCTTATGGGGTTATTGTTAACAAGGCCGGGTTGGGAAACAGGGAGGTTTATGAATGGATTGCACAGAAGAACATCCCCTTGCTTATGGAAATACCATTTGACAAGGAAATAGCCCGGATTTATTCGGAAGGCCGATTGCTGGCGGAAGATATGGATGGATATCAAAAAGGGTTTTTGATTCTGTTGGAGAATATTAAGCAAGCGTACCATGAATGAAATAGCCGTATTAAGCGGTAAAGGGGGGACAGGAAAAACATGCCTGAGCGCTGCGTTTGCTACATTATGCAGTAACGTGGTGGTTGCCGATTGCGACGTGGACGCGGCCAATCTTTACCTGATATTGCAGCCCCAAAACGATACGGAAGAGGTTTTTGTATCGGGACAAAAAGCTATAATCAACAGGAAAACGTGCACAGATTGCGGCGTTTGCATTTCCTATTGCCGGTTTGATGCAATCAGGAATATAAATGGAACTGTAGAAATTCTGGAAACTTCCTGTGACGGCTGCATGTTGTGTATGCGTGTTTGTCCCGAAAACGCTATTACCATGGCAATAAGCGATAATAGTCGTTGGTATTCCGGGACATTTAGAAACGGGAACATGGTACATGCCCGCCTGGAGCCGGGTGAAGAAAATTCAGGAAAGCTGGTCAGTGTTGTCCGCAAAGCGGCTCGTGATCTGGCCAAAAAAACCGGAGCTGAAACCATCATCATTGACGGGCCTCCCGGAACAGGTTGTCCTGCTATATCTTCACTTACCGGGGCAAAAAAAACGATTATAGTTGCAGAGCCTACTGCTTCGGGTTTTCACGACATGAAGCGCATTATTGAACTTGCCGGAAATTTTGGCATCAAAACGTACGTGGTCATCAACAAGTACGATCTGAACCGGGATGTAACAAATCAAATTGCCGGCTGGTGCCGGGAAAATCACATCCCTGTCGCCGGCTGCATAGCTTTTGATCCTGCGATGGTGGAAGCCATGCTGCAGTGTAAAAGTATCATTGAATATAATCCCGCATCAGATCTGAGCCGGGAAATAATAACTATTTGGAATAAGATTGAAAAAGATGAACAAACAACAGACTATTGAAAAAACAAAGTTGCCGGATGTTAAAAACATCATCATTGTGGCATCGGGTAAAGGCGGAGTTGGTAAATCAACCGTAGCTGCCGGACTGGCATTATCGCTTGCCATGGAAGGCTATGCAACGGGATTGTTTGATGCTGACCTATACGGACCTTCGGTTCCGGTGTTGTTTAATTTGCAGAATGAACGGCCTGCTGCACATGAGGAAAACGGCAAAACACGCATAGAACCCTTTGTAAGACTGGGTATTAAACTGATGTCTCTGGGTTTCTTTATTGACAGCAAGCAGGCTGTTTTATGGCGGGGACCGCTGGCATCCAATACACTCAAGCAGCTGATCAACGATACCGACTGGGGATCACTTGATTACCTGATCATTGACACCCCTCCCGGTACCGGTGATATTCATATTACACTTTTACAGCAATACGAAATAAGCGGTGTTATTGTGGTTACCACTCCCCAGCATATTGCATTGGCCGATGTGGAAAAAACAATTTCCATGTACCGTGATGAACATGTAGGAGCACCGGTGTTGGGCATTGTTGAAAACATGTCGTGGTTTACTCCTTCGAAACACCCCGATGAAAAGTACTTTCTCTTTGGACAGGATGGAGGGAAGAAACTTGCCGAAACATTTCAGGTGCCCCTGCTAAGCCAGATTCCCATGGATGAAACCATATGCTCCAGTTGTGATGGAGGAAGACTGGATGAGCTGTTTACCAACCCGGGTGTCAGATCGGGTTTTGATGCACTGCTGAAAACTATTACCCATAAAAGCAGCATGAATGTAACCCATTAATATAACAGCCATGAAAACGACACGAAAGGTTCTTCACTGGATGGTTTTTTTACTATTGGCCTTTTCAATCAGTAATTGTGCATCTCAACGCAAGCACCATAAGGCAGTTCCGTGTCCATGTGAAAAGCAAAACAAAAGATAACAGATATGATTGAATACGAATTTCAGTTCAGGGTAAGGTATCCCGATACCGACCAGATGGGTACGGTACATCATTCAAATTATGTTAAATATTACGAAACTGCCCGGTGGGAGCTCTTCCGAAGTCTTGGCATATCTTACCGGTCAGTTGAGGAAGCGGGATATATGTTGCCTGTTACCCGGATGAATTTCAGGTTCCTGAAAACCATTCATTATGATGATTTGCTCACGGTGAAAACTACCCTGAAGCAAATGCGTGCTGCAAGAATCTGGTTTACCTATAAGCTTTATAATGT
>CAYTNC010000286.1:0-3283 GCA_964438935.1 uncultured Bacteroidales bacterium | reverse complement strand
GGGACTACTTATCTCGACTAAGAAGCCATATACTTTTGCAAACCGTGTAATGGCAGCATGGCTCTTTATTTTCTGTGCAGAGATGATATTTGCCCTTCTGAACAGCAAAGTCATCGAAATGTATTCCTTTCCTTTCATCACATTCACTTACGGCCCCCTGCTGTTTCTGTATGTAAGCTACATGACAACTACGGATAAGAAGTTTAAGCCTGTTGAACTGATCCATTTCTTACCTTTTTTTGTGTTTTTTACAGTATCCGTGATATTCAGGTCGGAACCTCTGGTAAGTGATCTGGCAGGCTTCTTCAGACGCGACAAACTTATCTCATTGAGAATAGTTTATTCGCTTTCATTTTTTCTTTCGATAACCGCCTACAGCATTCTTTCGTTCATAAAGATAAAGAAGCATCAGTCGAACCTGAAAAACCTAACATCCTATACATCCCAGCGAATCACCCTTAACTGGCTCAAGATCCTTACAATCAGTTTTTATATAGCCTATTTCATAATGTTTATTCTTGGTGGTCTGGATATGCTCGGAAACTATATTCCGTTTGATCCCTATTTTGTCATCTTCGGATTTATAACCCTTTTTTGCATTGTGTATAGCTTTTATGGCATCAAACAACCTGTTATTTTCGGTGAAGTGCTTCTGAGCGAAATGGACGGTGAAAAGAAGGAAACCGAAAAATACACACGTAGCGGTCTGAAGGAAGCACAGGCTGAAAAATATCTGGCCCGGCTCCTGGCTTATATGGAAACAAAAAAGCCATTCCTCAACGGCAACCTGACCATTCACGATCTAAGCCAGAAGACAGGCATTTCGCGGCATCATATCACTCAGGTGCTGAATGAAACCTACGGAAAAAATTTTTTCGTATTTGTCAATGAATACAGGACCAGGGAAGTCATTGAAAGGTTTAATGATCCCAGGTATAACAACTATACAATTCTGGCAATAGCTCTGGATTCAGGTTTCAATTCAAAAACCACCTTCAATTCCTTTTTCAAGAGTCAGACCGGTCAGACGCCCAGTAATTACAGGGAAGAGATAGCCGGGATTTCAAAATAACAACGTTCGGCCAAAGCGGGACGCACCAGTTAATCTACCCGGACTGGTACGGATAGAGCGGATGAACCGACAGGAGTCTTTTTTTATTGTTCATTTGTAAAAAAACTGAAAAATGAAGACTTCATTCATTCCGGCGGTTTTACTTCTTTTGTTTTTCATTCCGGTAAGCGGGCAGGACACTATAAACACCGGTGAAATTGATATCTTCAACTCTCCGGTGGTGTTTGGAGGATTTGTCAGAGGCGGAATATATTCATGGACCGACAAGGATGATGATAAGTTATACGTGCCTGCAGCCTTCTCAGACATCGGATTGAAGATCGAGACGGGCAGAGGTAAGGGTTTTAAGGCTTTTGCTGACGTCCGTTTCAGGTATGGTGCTGAATTCAGTGAACCTGTAAGCAATCTGGATATCCGTGAAGCCTGGGTTCAGGTGAACGGCGCAAAATGGAACATTTCAACAGGCCAGAAAATAATAAAATGGGGCCGGTGCGATTTTACCAACCCGACTAACCGGCTCTCTCCTATTAATACTGTTATGCGTTCACCCGACAGGGAGGATATGGATATGGCAAATCTTCTGGTTGCTGCGAGATTAAGTCCATGGTCCCCGGTCAGCCTTGAAGCGGTTTTCATTCCCTACTACCGGCCGTCAGTCCTGATTATTGATCCGATACCCCTTCCGGCATTTGTGGGAATTGAGCAACTCCCTTCACTTGTGACTGACAGCAAAATGTACAGTTATGCCCTGCGGGCAGATTTTCATCCGAGGCTGATCGACTTCTCGGTTTCATGGTTCGACGGGTATGATCCAATGCCGGGAATTGCGCTCACCACTTTCAATCTTGAACTTGAACAGGCAATACCCTTAATGGAGGTCGGATTATCAGTGAAGCCATATCGTAACAGGGTTTTGGGAGTTGATTTTGAGACTATTGCCGGACCATTTGGGATTCGGGGGGAAGCTGCCTGGTCAAATCCTGATCTTTCATACAGGGTAAATGAATATGTTCCTTTTCCTGAACTGGAATGGGCCGTCGGTGCCGACTGGGCCGCAGGGATATGGAGGATTACGGCTGAATACAGCGGAAAGCATGTTACGGATTTTGTTCCCTCCGCAGTCGATCCGTTATTGGGAACGGAGATCGACTTCTCCGGTTTTGCACCTTTGCTTGCCAATCCTGAATTTGATGTCAGTGATTATGTGAAACAACAGGTTGGTGCCTTTAACAGGCTTTACAATTACCAGATGTATGAGTTTTACCACTCCGCCGGGCTTAGGGCGGAATCGGAACTGATGTACGGAAAGATCCTTCCTTCGCTAACCACTCTATACAATTTCACCTCGCACGACCTGCTGGTGATGCCCGAATTAAGGGTAAAGCCTTCAGACGGGCTCACTGTAGTTGCAGGGGCAGAAATCTATTCCGGAAGTAAGGGTTCACTCTACGATATTGTTGAAGATTTCATGAATGGGGTATATGTTTCACTAAGGGTTGATTTCTGATATGGCTTCTTTTATCTACAAATACAGGTACTTCATAATAGCAGTCTGCTTCCTCATCGGGGCCGGATCACTGGTGCTTATTCCGCGGATGATAGTTGACCCCGACATAAGGAACTATATTCCGGAATCAATTGATTCAAGGCAGCAGACCGACAGGATTGAGAATGAGTTTGGGACACAGGACCTGGTGATGATCATTTTTTCCGACAGTAGTATCCTTGATACTGAAAATCTACAGCGAATAAAAGAGATTGACAGGGGAATTTCAAAGCTGGGGGGTATCACCAACCGGATATCTCCTTTCACAGTCAGCAGTATAACCAGTGAAGAAGGAATGATGGTGGTAAAACCATTAATTGAGGACATCCCTTCAAAAAAAGATGAAACGGACAGACTCAGGGAAGAAATCCTGGCAAATGACTTTGCACGTGATATAGTGGTTTCTTCAGACTTCACCACCGCCTCAGTTACGGCCACAGTAAATAGCACCATAGGTGAGAATATCACTACTGATAGGATCGATTCGATTGTCAGTTCCAGGCCTGGAAAGGCTGAGATTATGAAGGGAGGCCTGCCTTATATACGAAAGAGCCTTCTGAGGGATGTGAAGAAGGATGCAATGAAGCTTATTCCGGCAGCACTGATAATAATGCTGCTGGTTCTTAGACTGAACCTTGGCAACTGGCGCAGTGTAGTTATGCCTT
>CAYTNC010000285.1:0-3284 GCA_964438935.1 uncultured Bacteroidales bacterium | reverse complement strand
GGGAAAATAATATTGGGTTTTTTGCCAAATCGCGTAATGCTGAGAGCATGATCAGAGATGTGGAAACAAAGATTGAAGCCACCAGAAAAAGTATTGAAATGCTCAATCGCAAAATCAGCATGATTGATGACATGGATGACTGACACCCTCTGGATGCCGATTTGTGTTTCATTTGTTGATGAATGGGTTTGCTTAATTTTCTTTTACATTGATACCTACTAAATATATTTTTGTTACCGGCGGGGTTGCTTCCTCTCTGGGTAAAGGCATTATTTCAGCTTCACTGGCCAAACTATTACAGGCCAGAGGCTACGACGTTACCATTCAGAAGCTCGATCCCTATATTAACGTAGATCCGGGAACGCTGAATCCCTATGAACATGGCGAATGCTATGTAACTGAAGATGGTGCCGAAACCGACCTGGATCTCGGACACTACGAAAGGTTCCTGGGTATCGCCACTTCGCAGGCTAACAATGTCACCACCGGCAGGATTTATCAATCGGTAATCAATAAGGAACGCAGGGGTGATTATCTGGGCAAAACTGTTCAGGTGATCCCGCATATTACCGATGAAATCAAAAAAAGGATCAAATTGCTCGGGGGAAGGAACAAGTATGATTTTGTCATTACTGAAATTGGAGGAACCGTTGGTGATATTGAATCGCTGCCCTATATTGAAGCTGTTCGTCAGCTGAAATGGGAAATGGGCGACCAGAACGTACTGAATATTCACCTGACGCTGGTTCCTTATTTACATGCATCGGGAGAATTGAAGACCAAACCCACACAACATTCAGTAAAGATGCTGCTGGAGAATGGTGTTCAACCCAATATCCTGGTTTTGCGAACCGAGCGGGAACTCAGCACTGAACTTCGAAAAAAGGTTGCCCTGTTTTGCAATGTGGATGCTGATTCCGTGGTGCAATCAATTGATGTAAGTACAATTTACGAGGTGCCAATAAGGATGCAGCAGGAAAAACTTGACATCACCGTGTTGAAGAAACTGGGAATGGATTATTCCGGCACACCGGATCTGGCTCCATGGAACAGTTTTCTGAAACGCTTTCAAAATCCGAAATTTCATTCAAAAATTGCCCTGGTAGGTAAATACGTGGAACTCCCCGATGCCTATATTTCCATTAATGAATCTTTCAAGCATGCAGGGGCCTCCAATAATTGCCGGGTGGAGGTAAAGTACATTCATTCTGAAACTATTGATGAAAAGAATTATGCCACCCTGCTCAAAGGCTATGATGGTATACTCGTTGCTCCCGGATTCGGAGACCGTGGCATAGACGGGAAAATACTTGCTGCCCGGTATGCGCGTGAAAACAATGTTCCCTTTTTAGGTATTTGCCTGGGCCTGCAATGTGCTGTTATTGAATTTGCCCGGAATGTTCTTGGACTAGAAAAGGCACATTCCACGGAAATGTATACCAAAACACCTGACCCGGTGATTGATCTTATGGAAGAACAAAAGGGTATTACCGAAAAGGGTGGTACCATGCGACTGGGCGCTTATCCCTGTATCGTTAAACAGGGAACCCATACCCATGAAGCTTATGGCAAAACTGAAATCAGCGAACGGCACAGGCATCGTTATGAATTCAACAACAAATACCTGAAAGACTTTGAAAAGGCAGGGATGATTGCGGCCGGAACCAACCCCGAAACCGCTCTTGTTGAGATTATGGAGATACCGTCTCACAAATGGTTTGTAGGTGTTCAGTTTCATCCTGAATACAGCAGTACGGTTCTGAAACCCCACCCGCTGTTTGTAGGCTTCATCCGGTCAACTATTCATAAATAATTATTAATCTACACTTTACAATTGTTAACAACACGCGCATGGATAAAAATTCGATCTTTGGAATTGTACTGATAGCTGCCATTCTCATCGTATGGGGTATAATTAACAAACCCGACCCCGGGGAAATTGAAGCCAACAGAAGAAGGCTGGATTCCTTGAGCCTGGTTGAAAAAAGGCAACAGGAAATTAAAAATTTTCAGGATTCAGCAGTTTTTGCACAACAGGCTGAACCTTCGGTTCAGGATGCAATTCAGAACGATTCTTTGAAATTGCAAAAGCTGAAAAATGAACTGGGCATTTTTGCCGAAAAAGCAGTAGGGGAACAAAAATTCTATACCATTGAAAATGATCTGATCAGGCTGGTTGTTTCAAGCAAGGGAGGCCGGCCCTACAGTGTTGAGCTCAAGAAATACAAAACGTTCGACCAAAAACCTGTTGTACTTTTCGATGGTGATTCCACCAAATTCGGACTTACTTTTTACGACCAGAATAAACCCATCTCCACCAATGAATTGTTCTTTGCACCTGCAGATACTTTGGCTCACAGTGCTGTTGCAAAGGGAGACAGCCTGATTATGAGGCTGACTGTTTCTGAAAACAGGTATATTGAATACCGCTATTCGCTTGAGCCGGGAAGCTACATGGTTGGATTTGCCATGCAACTCTCGGGTATGAAAGACATTGTAACAAGGGATCCTGCATCAATTGACATGAACTGGGAAATTTATGTTCCACAGCATGAACAGCTTAAGAAAAATGAAAATCAATACACATCACTGTATTTCAGACATTATAAAGAGGATGTGGAATATTTTAATCCCCGTCAGACCAAAGATGTTGAACCAAAAGACATCGCCACCCAGGTTGAATGGTTTGCTTTCAAAAATCAGTTTTTTTCATCGGTTTTAATTGCAGAAACTGCTTTTTCAAATGCACTGCTCAAACTCACAAACCTGCCGGCTGAAGACAAATACCTTAAAAATTTCAGGGCTGAAGTAGGCGTTCCTTTTCAGCGACTGGAGAATGAAACCATCAGAATGAAAATGTTCTTTGGCCCGAACAAATTCAAGCTCATGAAGCAATACAAGGGTCAGAAACTGGATGATCTGGTATCCGTTGGTAAGGGGATCATCCGGTGGATAAACGTATTTGTTATCATACCCATATTCGACTGGCTTAGTAAATTCATAGGCAATTACGGACTGATTATTCTGCTGCTCACCATCATCATCAAACTCGGGTTGCTGCCACTGACTTATAAATCCTACTTGTCACAGGCCAGCATGAAAGCCCTGAAACCCCAGATTGATGAACTCTCTAAGAAATATCCCAAAGGAAAGGAACTTGAAAAACAACAGGCCACCATGGCGTTGTATAAAAAAGCAGGTGTGAGTCCCATGGGTGGTTGTCTGCCCATGCTGCTGCAATTCCCGATTCTTTTTGCCATGTTCAGGTTCTTCCCCACTTCCAT
>CAYTNC010000284.1:0-3298 GCA_964438935.1 uncultured Bacteroidales bacterium | reverse complement strand
GTTGTATCGATAAAAGAAAATAAAAATCAGAAAACATCTTGTAAAATTAAAATAAATTGTATTTTTGCACTCCCTATTTTGAGGGTGAACTATATTTAACAGGCAAATATATTAACAAAGATACGAAGTGAATACATTAAGTTACAGAACAGTTTCTGCAAATAATGCTACTGTTCAGAAAGAATGGTTTGTTGTGGATGCCACCAACCAGGTGTTGGGCCGGTTCAGTTCGCAGGTAGCCAGCATACTCAGGGGAAAGAATAAAACAAATTTCACTCCCCATGTTGATTGTGGTGACAACATCATTGTCATCAATGCCGAGAAAGTAAGGCTAACCGGCAAAAAGTGGACCGACAAGGAATATGTGCGGCATACTGGTTATCCGGGAGGACAGCGTATCACTTCACCTGCAGATGTTGCACAAGTGGACGTAACCCGGATCATTGAAATGGCTGTGAAAAAGATGTTACCCCGTAACAAGCTGGGTAATGCCATTTATGGCAATTTATTTGTGTATGCCGGTTCGGAGCATCCGCATACAGCACAGCAACCCAAAGAACTCAAATTAAATTACAAATAACAGGTATGGAAGTAATTAATGCCATTGGACGCCGTAAAAGCGCTGTTGCCCGGATATATGTGAAAGAAGGCAAAGGTAATATCATAGTTAATGACCGTGAATTAGCAAATTATTTCCCGCTTGAACAACTGCAATATATTGTAAAACAGCCTTTAAACCTTGTTGAAGCTGCTGATCAGTATGATATTACTGTGAACCTTCAGGGAGGTGGAATTAAAGGACAAGCTGAAGCGCTGCGTCTGGCCATTGCCCGTGCGCTGGTTATTATTAACCCCGAAAGCAAGGCTACCCTGAAGAGCAACAAGTTGATGACCAGGGATCCGCGTGAGGTGGAACGTAAGAAACCAGGACAACCCGGTGCAAGGAGAAGATTCCAGTTCAGCAAGCGTTAATTCCGGTTACTATCTTGTTTAGCATCTAAATTGGTGAGACTCATTCCGGGACGGATTGGCTACTCATCAATTGATTATTAATAGAACGTAAACAATTCAAACATGTCAAAATTATCCATTCAACAATTATTAGATGCAGGTGTACATTTTGGTCACCTGAGAAGAAAGTGGAATCCTGCAATGGCTCCTTATATTTTCATGGAAAAAGAGGGGATCCATATTATCGATTTGCAGAAAACGCAGGTAAAACTTGATGAAGCTCTCACTGCAATCAGACAGATAGCCAAATCGGGCCGGAAAATTCTTTTTGTGGCCACCAAGAAACAGGCAAAGGATATTGTAGCTGACCAGGTAAAATTGGTCAACATGCCCTATGTAACAGAACGCTGGCCCGGTGGAATGCTTACCAATTTTCCCACCATCCGCAAGGCGGTGAAGAAAATGTCATCCATTGACAAAATGGCAACCGACGGAACCTTTGATAACATGTCGAAGCGTGAAAAGCTTCAGGTTTCCCGTCAGCGTACGAAACTTGAAAAGAACCTGGGCAGCATTTCTGATCTTACCAGGCTTCCTGCTGCCATGTTTATTGTGGATATCTGCAAAGAACATATTGCAGTGCATGAAGCACGGCGACTGAACATCCCCATTTTTGCCATGGTTGATACCAATTCAGATCCCAATCTGGTTGATTTCCCTATCCCGGCTAATGATGATGCTTCCAAATCTATTTCTCTGATTCTCGAAGCGGTTTGCAATACCATTCAGGCCGGACTCGAAGAAAGAAAGATGGAGCGCGAGAAAGAAGGAGATATCAGTGAAAAGAAGGGAAAAGGCGACAAATTTGATGACGCTGAAGAAGGTGATGAAGAAGGTGATGAAGGTCGCGAAAGACGCCCCCGCAAGTCGGTTGCTCTTAAAGCGCCTGCCAAGAAAGGCGTTGTAGTTGATGTGGAAGAAGAATTGGAAGAAGAAGTCTAAACGAAAAATACTAAATATTATGGCTATTACAGCAGCAGATGTCAGCAAATTACGGAAAATGACCGGCGCTGGCATGATGGATTGCAAAAATGCCCTTGAAGAATCCAAAGGGGATTTCGAACTTGCGGTTGAGGTCATTCGGAAAAAAGGCCAGCTTGTTGCCAGCAAAAGAGCTGACAGGGATGCCACCGAAGGTGTTGTTCTGGCAGCCACCAAAGGAAATTCAGGTGCCATAATCGTGCTGAACTGCGAAACGGATTTTGTGGCAAAGAATGAAAATTTCATCAAACTTGCACAGGAAATTCTTGATTTGGCGCTTGAACAAAAACCTGCTGATCTTGAAGGTCTGAAAAAGCTTGCTTACAAAGGTCGCACCGTTGGTGATGTGGTTATTGAACAGGTTGGAATTATCGGTGAGAAGCTTGATCTGTCGTATTTTGGCAAAATTGATGCACCGCAGGTTATTCCTTACATTCACCCCGGAAACAAACTGGCTACCTTGGTTGGTTTGAATAAAGTAATAGATGTGAAGATTGGCCGGGATGTTGCCATGCAGGTTGCCGCTATGAATCCTGTTGCTTTAGACAAGTCAGATGTTTCAGCCGAAATGATTGAAAAAGAAAAAGAAATCGGCAGGGAACAGGCACGTAACGAGGGCAAGGCTGAAAACATGCTCGACAAGATTGCTGAAGGAAAACTGAATAAGTTTTTCAAGGAAAGCACCTTGTTGAATCAGGAGTTTACCAAAGACAACAGCAAAACCATCCGGCAGTACCTTCAGGGTTTTGATAAAGACCTTACTGTTACCGGGTTTTTGAGATATTCTTTGAATCAGTAATAGGTAATTACATGGAAATGCCTTTGTGCATTTCTGCATGATATTTGAAATCGGGGTGGAGCAAAATCCACCCCGATTTTTTATTACTACACGACTATCAATTTTCTGTCACTTTTTGCTACAGCTCAACTAAGCGTAGCAATTCATTGTTCCGTGTTTTGCTTAGAAATAGCAATTACTTGGTTTTCTATCGTTGAGATTGAGCATTGTTGCAGCACTTTCGAAGTAGCGCGATCCGCCTCTGAGAAAAGGCGTATAGAAAATCAATTCACTGCAGGCCTGCCTGCTTAACAAATGCTGATAAGAAAATATGTTTGAGGCCGGTGCCTACGGCCGAGTTTATTTTCTTGTGCAGAATGTGAATTGATTTTTAGCCTTTTATCAGCAGCGGCGGCTTTTTTGGTCACTTTTTGAGCTGTAGCAAAAAGTGACGAAGAAATGTTATTAGTATAATCACTATTGTCCGGTTAAAATTTATATCGTCCCATACGGGACTTATCTTTAAAT
>CAYTNC010000283.1:0-3308 GCA_964438935.1 uncultured Bacteroidales bacterium | reverse complement strand
GGTTGTCCGTCAATTTTGACAATCTCTTCCGTTTTGTAGCTTCCGTCTTCGTTTTGGGGCAGCGTGATGCGGTAACCGCCCATTCCTTTGGGTATTTCATAGATGAAGTAACCAAACACGCCGTCACCCAGGTCGTCAATGCCGTCGATATCCAGCGACGGATCGTTAAAGTCCACATCATAGCCATAGTTACGTATCCAGTAATAGGTGTATTCCGTAGAGGCATCCATATCAAAGGTCAGTTTGGCCGGACCGTATTCCGGGAGCTCTTTGAGCGGTTGTCCCAGCGTATCTGTAATCAGGTAATTGTTCGAAAGATATTCGAACTGCAAGGGATTCGGAAGCGGGGCCCAATAGGTATATGTGGTGCGGATGGGAGTAACCCGTTCCTCACCAAATACAGTTTCGTAGTTTACCTTGGAGTAAAGCGATTGTTGCGGGGTATAGTGAGTCATGTCTATTTCCTCGCCACCGAGAGAAAGCACGGCAATGAATTCCTGGTGCGGCTGCGGGCAGGTTCCGATGACGATGTCGGTTGGCAGGGGCCTGTAATTGGCATCTGCTGTGTCAATGAAAGTGTACCCTTCATAATTATTGATCTGTTGGTGGATCAGCTGTTTCCAGATCACATGGCCCTCTTCATCCCGCTCCATCCAATGGCTCCAGGTGGTGTCGGCCAGGGTGGCAGATTCGATGTTTTCGGTGTAGGGATAAAACATGTTGGGATAGGAATCTTCAATGGTGCCATGGGCATATCCCACGCCTGCGGCCAGCGGTACCAGGTCGGGCGGATCTACCCAGATTTCGTAACTGCAGTAAGGATCGTGGTATTCATAGCCTTCCACGCGGCCGATATCCCAGGTTACTTTCCATACCCTGATCTTGTCATCGGGATCTTCGGTTTCGGGAATGCCGTCGCCGTTGTTGTCAACAGCCACAACCCCGTCGTGGTCAATATCTTCAAAAACAAAGTTGTCAAGGCCCGTCCTCAGGTGGTTCCAGGGGTTGGCCCAGTATACTTCTTCCTCAATAATCTTATAGCCTTTAGGGAATATGGAAGCGGTATCGAGCCAAACGTCGGGGTGTCCGTCGGAATCCATGTCGTATTCCGGGTTGTCCTCTTCATTGCTGCCTTTCAGCACATCTACGTATTTACCGCCCGGTGTTTTCAGAATGGGGATGTTGATTGAATTGTCGCTCCAGTAAAAGGGCACATCCTTGGGTATGTATTGTGTATACACCGTATTCAGGGCAGGGGAGCGCGATTTGTTTTCCATAATCATGAATACCTTGAAAGGTTGGTATTCCAGGTTCAGGAAATTCTTCCAGTTCACATCGGTATCTGCAAAAATACGGGCGCTGAAAATCAGGTCGGCGTAATCCTTATCCTTGCTAAATGTATTCTTAAAACCTTCGTAACTGTATTTGAGTTGTCCGTTTGAAGCAGCAGCCAGTGTGCCACGGGCAATAAAATCATCCACATGGTCGTGGGTATTGCTTTCGGGCTTGGGCGTAATAACCCGGTAAACGATAATTTTTTCAGTATGCGGTGCAAGGGAGATCCCTGAAAAAACCAGCTGGTTACCAACCAGGGTAGAGGCGTCGCCTGAAGTTACATCCAGCAGGGTGAAGTACCCCGAGATGTTTTCGGTAACGGTTATGCCTGAAATGGTTTCGGTATGCAAATTCCTCAGGCGGACTTCCACGCTGATTGTATCTGACCGGTCGTATGATGTGGCATTGTCGCCGGTGGCCATGATGCCTGTGAGTTCATTGCGAACCTTGCGGGTATAATCTACCTCATATGAGAAAGCCGACAAAATGGCCGACAAGGTATAGCCGATCTGCATGCTTTCATTGCTGTCTTCAGTAAGACCGTGCACTGTGGGCAAACCCGTATTGCACAAAACCCGGCTGCCCGATGTATGGGCCGGATCAATATAGAAAATGCAGGGATTTCCGGATAATGTACCGGCTGTATGGATGCGTGACGAATTAACGGTTGGGAATTTTGACCCGTATAATTTGCCTGCTGCAGCATTAAACCCGTAGTTTGATTCATCGGCCAGAGGTGTTGCGGTTACCTGTTCCAGTCCACTCCCGAAATTACCCGATTCGTAATTAACGGCACTGTTTTCAAGAAATCCGGCTTTTTGCAAAAAGTATGCTCCGTTGCCTTCAGCATAAATTCTGCCTCCGCGTGCTGTGAATTCCCGTATATGTGTTCCGAGGGAGGGTACTACTAAAAAGATGCTGTCGATATAGAAAGTATAATTGTATTCTTTTGCTGCAAAAGCCGGGATGATCAGGAGTTCGGTATTCGGGTCGATACCCTGGTTGGTGATGGAATCCTCGTTGACCGTGTAGGATACATCATCCATAAGGTGTTCCGAGAACAACTGTTCAAAATACATGGCCTCCCACGAGATGGTGGTTTCATTGGCCTTGTACTGGCTTTTGAAAATGGCCACTCGTTTCGGGTGTTTTTTAAACTGAACGGCAGTCTGTTTTTGGCTGGCAATGCTGTAATGACTGTATGCACTGCGGGTAACAAACGGGTATGCTTCGGGGATTTCACCGGGATAAACAAATTTTCCGGCATTGGAGCCGCCGATGATCTGGTAAATGGAATGTTCCCCGTATCCCGGGAACAATTCATTGTCCCATACGGCTGTGCCGTCGCGGTAGTCATCCGATGATTTTTCGAGAACCAGCCGGTATGCCTGTAGCAGCTGTTTCTGATCGGTTCCGGTGCTGATTAATGATCCCTGCTGGGCCTGAAGTTGTACTGAAAGAGCAAAAATTAAGCATAAAGCAGGGGCAATGGAGTAGAATTTCCTTAACATAGGTGTCAAAGGTTAGTTAGTAGGTTTGTTTAATGTGATGTAATTATACGTTAAAATGGGGAGAATTGTTGTGGCTGGGGAGAAAAATTTCACACAGAATGCCACGCTCCACTGCGTTCCGCTTGCCGGAATGGCAATTCCGGCAGGAAGGACCGAAACGCGTTATTGCGAGGCCGGTAGGCAGGCCCGGGGCTATTGAGGCCCGGAAAATCAATGGTTCATAATGATTTACTCACTTTGCACTGGCTTTCAATTGCCACGCCTCAGTTCGGCTTAAGCTCTGCCCATTGCCGTCAAGCTAAGAATGTATATTGTTGATATTCTTTAATTTGTATATGGCACCATCAATATCATAGCACTTAACGCTGAACATAGCGATATCCCCCGCTGGCGGCATAGCCGTCAACCTAATGGCTCATTTATTGTTAATAATGAAGGTGTTATAAGTTGTAAGATGTTTAC
>CAYTNC010000282.1:1239-3316 GCA_964438935.1 uncultured Bacteroidales bacterium | reverse complement strand
CCATGCGAATGGTATTTCAGGTTGTCGGCGGTGAACAGGTCGTACAGGCTTTCCAATGCCTTAACGGTAAATCCGGGTCCCTCGTCGAGTACTTCAATGCCTGCCAGCGCCTCTTCGCGAAAGGTGCGGATGGTTATTATTCCTTTTTCGGGGGTGTATTTCAGGGCATTGTCAATGACCAGTTCCAGGCAGGTGTTCATCAGGCGCTGATCGGCTTTCACAAAAATCTGATCGTCGGGATGGTTGTCGACGATCATGATTCTTTCCCGGTCTTTTCTGAATATCTCCAGGATCTGGTTTACCATATGCTTAAGCGACAGGGGTTTCAGGGTAATCTTGTAATTTTTGGCTTTGATTTCGGTGAACAGCAGGGATATTTCCGATAGTTTAACCAGTCGTTTCACCAGTGAATTGATGGATTGCAAATACTCTTTTTGCTCGGGCGTTTCCACTATTTCCTCCATGATCAGGGTAAAGCCGTGAATGCCCTGCAGCGGGGTTCTCAATTCGTGGTTGATGTGCTGTATGAATTCGTCCTTGGCCTTGTCGAGGTTGGAAAGCTCTTCATAAGCGGTCTTCAGTTTCCGGTTGGTTTCGGTGAGGTTGCGGTTGGCTTCGGTGATCTCCGCGGTTCGCAGTTTCACTTCTTCTTCAAGCCGCTGGTTCATAGTTTTCAGTGCCTCTGTTTTGGCCCTGAGCTCCAGGTGAGTTTTCACACGGGCAATCAGTTCTGTGGCGTTGAAGGGTTTCAGAATGTAATCCACGGCTCCCGATTCAAAGCCCCTGAGGATGTCCTCGGGTTCAGTGCGGGCTGTCAGGTAAATTACTGGAATGTCACGTGTGGCCGGGTCGGCCTTCAGCCGGGCACACACCTCGTACCCGTCCATCAGTGGCATGGCAATATCCAGGAGGATCAGGTCGGGCAGCTTGTAGCGCGCAATTTCAAGCGCATCCATGCCACTGGTGGCAAGCATAACGCCAATTCCCTCCAGGTGCAGCACTTCGCTCAGAAAATTCAGGTTGCTGGGGATGTCATCCACAATCAGCACTTCGGGTTTTATATGCGGCAGGTCATTCAACATAACTGGGTTCAATGTTTCATGGTTTTGTCGAGGTACTCCCTGAAACGGGGCAGCATTTTAATGATCTGGTCAATCTGGTGCCCCAGGGTGAGGGAGGCCAAAGATTTTCCAAAACCGGCAAGCTCCGGCAGGTTATGTTGTTCCCCGGTAGTCATGAGCGTTTTTGAAAACCGTTCCAGGTTTTCAATCGACAGCACCCGGGTCACCTCATCAAACTGGGGTATTACCCGTATTGAGAGTGCTTTGGATACCTCCTCACTTGCCGGGGCGCCCGACATCACCAGGTCGTTGGCTACGTCCATGGGTGTTTTTTCTGTATGCTGCACCTGTTCGTCGGCAACTTCATCATGACGAATGGACACCGGCAGGGTAAATGTGAAACTGCTGCCCATACCGGGTTCACTGGTGGCACTGATTGTCCCCCCGTTCTTATGCAGCATTTCCTTGCAGATTACCAGACCCAGTCCGGCACCGCTGTGATCCGACGAGCCAATCCGGGCCTGCGAAAAGTCGAAGTCAAAAAGTCTTTCCAGTTGATCACCCGAAATTCCAATACCTGTATCTGTAATGGTAACCTCGGTATTCTGGTTTTTTACCTTGCAGTCGATGCTGATGCGTCCTTCGGCAGGTGTGAAATTGACGGCATTGGCAACCAGGTTCTGCAGCACCGTGGTGATCATGGACCTGTCAACAACAACAAACACATTTCCTGGAGTATTGATGCTCAGCCGGATGTCTTTACGGGCAGCTTCCTTGTTGTTCATTTCCACCACGTCTTTAATCAGGCCGGAAAGCTCCACGGTTTCAAATTTCACTTCAAAGTTACGGCGTTGCAAGCGCGACCAGTCGAGCAGGTTGGTAAGCACCTTCTGCACCTGTGCCGAAAGATCATAAATGAGGCCCGAATACTGGGTGATTTTTTCCTGATCTTTTGAGTCAGCCGAACGGCGCATCAGCTCTGAAAATCCCATGATCGTGTTGAACGGGTTTTTGAG
>CAYTNC010000282.1:0-1139 GCA_964438935.1 uncultured Bacteroidales bacterium | reverse complement strand
AGGTACGAAAGGCCTTTGTCAATGGTGTCGGCATCCAGGTAATTCGAGCCCATGTTCATGTAATTGCGGGCAATCTGCTGGTGGTTGCGCACTTTTTTATTTAACTCAAGTGCAAGCAACAAACTGCTGTTTGCTTTTGAGTAATCGCCCAACGACATGTAAATCACACCAAGTTCATCATAACAAATGGCCATTTGTTTGGTGTTGTTCAGACTTTCAAACTGCCGGAGCGCGGTGAGCAGGTATTCCAGTGCTTTATCGTACGTGGCGGTAACGGTGTACACCCGGGCCAGGGCGAAATTGGCATAACCTGTGCGCAGGGGATCTTTCAAATCCCTGGCCATAAAAAGCGCTTCACGCGCATAGCCATACGCCTTGTAAGGCTGGGTTTTTAAAAGTTCGTCACTGATGTCGAGCAACAAAGCAATCCGGGAGGTATCCCGTGTGCCGGCAAGCTGCCTGAGGGCTTCCGAATGTTCTTCCGTAAGTTCCTGCTGTGCAGGCAAACCGGCTGCAATCAACAACATGATTGTCAGCATGCATACCGGCCTGATCGGAAACCTGATATTCATGGGCAGCATATTAACCTGTGGTTACGAAGATAGCAAAATTTTAATCCATTATACACGTGTTACACCGCCTGTAAGGGTAAACTTCAGCACTTCACCGGGGGGCAGGTTCAGCGGCCTCACATGTTCTTTGGGAACAATGAAAAGTTCACCCGACCAATTGTAGGAATGCGGGAACAACACCGATACCTTACCTTCACAGCCCAAATCGGTGAGGTCCTCGGAGGTGATGAAGCCGATCTTTTCGAGATCCGACACCAGGTTCACTTTTACAATCACCGGCTTGGTAAACTTCTTTTTTTCACCCACAAAGGCGCTCAGGAAATCGTTAATGGCCGAATAAATCATTTTGATCGCAGGAACTTTCTCAAAGATCTTGTCAACCAAAAAACCAATGGGTTTGAAGAGGAACGACTGGCCGATCCATCCTGCCAGTGAAATCAGGAGAAACATAACCACCACGCCTACGCCGGGTATCTGCACGTTAAAGATATCCTTAATCAGGTTGCGGATCGGGCCGTCCATCAGGTCGAAAAGCCAGTATACCACAAATATGGTAAAGGCGGTGGG
>CAYTNC010000281.1:0-3350 GCA_964438935.1 uncultured Bacteroidales bacterium | reverse complement strand
CTGTTGAGCGTATTAAAAAAGAAATGCGGATTGATTTGTGATTTCAGTGCTTTTAATTCCGACATCACCTGCTGCTTTTCAACTTCCTGTAATTTAACTCCCATCTCCTGCAAACTCATCTTTCTTCTCAGGAAATAAAACATGGAAGTCAGCATCATCAGGAAAAAACAATAAAACGAAATGTGAAAAAACAAGAAAACGAGATCCTCTTCAAATTCATAATGAAGAATGTATGCACTGGTGAACTGTTGCAGTAGTTGTGTTATTAAAGTAGAAGTGGCGGCCAGCAGAAATACCAGTGTAAAATATTGCAGGTATTTGCGAAAAACCAAGAAACGCGGAATCAGCAAATAAAGATTAATATAGGTAGCCGCTATAAAACCAATAAAATGAACCGAAAAATGCAATACATCCTTCCAGTTCAATACTTCTTTTTCTCCGTTGACTTCACCTAATATGGCAAAAATCAGGGTGGTTGTCCAAAACCCGGCATGAAGCAGGATCCGGTGCCGGAGTAGTTGTTCTATTTTGTTTTCTATGCTCATAAAGGTTTCAAATGTATTAAAAATCAATTATCCGGTTCTGTTTTTTCGTTATGTAAAGCAATTTTGCCGGCAACTGCTGCCTTTCACCCGATATCTGGAAAATTTGGAGGTTATCCGCATCAAACATGCATTCATGGTCAACCAACGTTCAGATATCGAATAAAGTTGTTGCCTGCCAGGTACCTCTGTAGTTTTGGTTCGAAATATTTTTTGAATAGGAATGAAAGAGAGACTTAATACAAGCGTAGCTAAATTTTCGACGATTGGCGTTTATCAGTTAGAATCTGAAAGATGTGCAAATATTCCTGAGCCTGTTTTTTAGACGCTTCTACACAAATTCTAAATCTTGTCATACAAAAAAACATAAAATGAAAATACAGAATAGATTATCTTCAATTCAGAAAGCAGTGTTGGTAATTGTTTTACTGCTTTTCACAGTGAACACTTTTGCACAACTTACCCAAACCATCAAAGGAAGGGTAATTGATGAGGCCAGTCAGGTTACACTCCCCGGTGCCACAGTATTTATTGCAAATTCAAATCCTGTTAAAGGAACCGTCACCGATGCAGCGGGTGTATTTTCACTAACAGGAGTTTCTGTTGGGCGAATTCACCTTAAGGTAACCTATATGGGGTATGAGTCTTATGAAATACCCTCACTGATGGTAACAAGCGGAAAAGAAGTGGTATTATCCATTGAACTGAAAGAATCCATTGCCCAATTGGGCGAAGTGGTTGTTTCGGGACACAGGAAAGACAGAACCGTTAATACCATGAGCATGATCAGTGCCCGCTCGTTCACTGTTGAGGAAACCCGAAGGTATGCAGGAGGTCTTGACGACCCGGGAAGGCTGGCTTCGGTCTTTGCCGGTGTTGCTGATTGCACAACGGAATCGAATGGCATTGTGGTGCGGGGTAACGCACCATCCGGTGTAATCTATAAAGTAGAAGGGATGGAAGTGGACAATCCCAACCATTTTGCCGGTGAGGATTTCCTGGGGGGCGGTTTTGTTTCCATCTTAAACAACCATGTATTGGGCAATTCTGACTTTCTTACCGGCGCTTTCCCGGCTGAATACGGGAATGCCTTATCAGCGGTCTTTGATATGAAACTGCGTATTGGCAACCAGGAGAAACGAGAGCATGCTTTTCAGGCCGGCGTAATGGGCCTCGATTTTTCATCGGAAGGGCCTTTTGTAAAAGGGAAAAAAGCATCATACCTGTTCAATTACCGTTACTCCACTATGGGTTTGGTAAAAGCTTTTCTCCCGACTTCCGAAGGATTACCTGTTTATCAGGATTTATGCTTCAAACTCAATTTTCCTTATAAGAAGGGAGTTCTGAGTATTTGGGGAGCCGGCGGCCTGGACGACTATACCTTTGGAGACCTCGTTAAAAAGGACGGTGAAAGCGGAGCCATTTATATTGACGACCAATCAAGCACCGGATTTGCCGGGTTGAAATACAACCATTTTATAAATCAGACTACCTATTCCAGCGTTTCTTTTTTGGCCAACGCATCCGCCAAATCAAACAACCAGATGGAACTTTATACTGACAGGGAGTACTATACAAGGGAACGAATTGAAAACCTGAACGGCAAGTATGTATTATCAGGCTTTGTTAATAAAAAGTTTGGTGCACGGCATAGCAACCGCACCGGCTTCAATTACTCCCGGTTGTTTTATGACATGGATAACAGGTATTCCAAAAACCTGCCTCTACCTCCTGTTAGTTTTATCAATAGTAATGATAAAACCGGACTTGTGCAGGCCTATTCACAATCGAAAATTGGTTTAAACAAAGCCCTTACGCTCAATGCCGGGATAAATTTCCAGTACCTTTTGCTGAATGAGGATTATTCAATTGAACCCAGAGTTGGGTTAAATCTTCAGGTCAATGAAAAAAACATGCTGAGTATAGCCTATGGAAAACACAGCCAGATGCAACCGATCGGAATCTATTTTATAGAGCGCGAAGAAAACGGCAGCGTCACCTGCCCTAACCGGAATCTGGGTTTTACCCGGTCACATCATATTATTTTAGGTTACGACAGGAGCCTGGGGGAGAACATGCGACTGAAAATAGAGCCATTCTTTCAATACCTTACCGATGTGCCTGTGATTCCGAATACCTCATTCAGCATAATCAACCTGATTGACCTGAATACCTTCAACGAGGTGCTTGCCGGCGATGGTACTGCCCGGAATGTGGGTGTTGATTTTACCCTGGAACGATTTTTTTACAAGGGATTCTATTATTTAGGCACCCTGTCTTTGTTTGATTCCAGGTATGAAGGCGAAGACGGAGTTTTAAGAAATACCCGGTACAACAAAAACCTGGTTGCCAATATACTGGCAGGAAAAGAATGGAAAACCGGCAAGCAAAACTACCTGGGAATCAACGGCCGGCTCTATCTTAAAAACGGGGATCGTACATCGCCCTTCGATCAGGAAGCATCGGCACTTGAAGGAAAAGTAATCTATGATGAGAGTCGTGCTTTTGAAAAAAGGCAACCTTTCACGTATAGGTGCGATTTAAGTATTACCTACACGATCAACAAAGCCAAATGTTCCAACAAATTTGCCGTGCAGCTAATGAACGTTTTCAATTCGCTGGTATCTTTTCAGGACAGGTATAACAAAACCACACAAAAAGCTGAAACCATTGATGGACGCATGATACTGCCTTCGGTGAGCTGGAAAATTGAGTTTTAATGGCAGCAGAAAGATGATTTGGAATCAGGAAGTATCATAGGATTCCACCTCTTTTTTTTCCCGGAATTTCCCTATTTTTACACGAAAC
>CAYTNC010000280.1:0-3363 GCA_964438935.1 uncultured Bacteroidales bacterium | reverse complement strand
CCACGTGTGCTGCTACCTTCAGGGCAATATCCGGGTTGAAATGCACATCGGCAATGATGGGTGTCTCATATCCCTGCTCACGCAACTGCTTCCTGATGGCAGCTATCGCATCCACGTCGCTCATTGAAGGAACGGTGAACCGCACAAATTCCGCACCGGCTTTGATTATCCGTATACATTGCGCCACACTGCCGGTGATATCAGACGTTGAAGTATTGGCCATGGATTGAATTCTCACCGGATGGTCACTTCCCATGGGCACCCCGCCAACATGCACGGTTACAGTTTTCCTCCGCCTTGAAGGCAGTTCATTTTCAAAAGGCCGGATCATAGACACATCAAGTTGTTATTTTAGCACTAAAAGAGTCATGATGAAAACCACCATTTCATCAATACTCAAAGTCAAAGCCTTCTTTGTTATCTTTTACAGTAATACCCAATGATGTCAGCTGATTCCGGATGCTGTCGGAAGCGGCATAGTCCTTCCGGGCTTTGGCTTCCTGGCGTTGCTGCAACAGAATGCGGATGACATTCCCGAGTAATTCGTGATCGCCGGATTGGGCGGTCTCCTCCGGAATCAGTCCGAGCAAATCAACCGTAAATGTCTGCATGAAGCTCTTCAGTAGTTCCAGGTCCTGCGCATTGATGCTTTCTTTGCCGTCGTTTACCGAGTTGATGATTCGCACCGCTTCAAACAGGTTTCCGAGCATGATCGGGCAATTCAAATCGTCGCTCAGCGCATTGAATGCATTTTCCTGCAACGTGATCACATCTACCGTTGAACTTGCTGAAGATTTAAGTTTTGGCAACAGGTTCATGGCTTTCATGAGTCGGGCCAGTCCCAGCTCCGCGGCTTTCAACGCCTCATTGGAAAAATCGAGTGTACTGGAATAATGCGCCTGTAACACGTAAAAACGGACGGTCATGGGTGAAAATGCCTTTTCCAGCAAAGCGTTCGAACCCGTGAATAATTCCTCCAGCGTAATGAAATTGTTCTTGGAACGGGCCATCTTTTGCCCGTTGATGGTAATCATGTTGTTGTGTATCCAGTAACGAACATGTGCCTTGCCGGCAGATACAGTGGATTGTGCTATTTCACACTCGTGATGCGGAAAGATCAGGTCCATACCCCCGCCGTGAATGTCAAACTGGTCGCCCAGATACTTCATGCCCATTGCGGAACACTCGAGGTGCCACCCCGGGAAACCCTCACTCCAGGGCGAAGGCCAGTGCATCAGGTGGGTGCGGTCTGCTTTTTTCCACAAGGCAAAATCAAGCGGAAAGCGCTTTTCATCCTGGCCTTCCAGCTCACGGGTATTGCTCAGCATATCATCAATATTACGACCCGAGAGCCTTCCGTAACCATAAGCTTCATGGTATTTCCTCAGGTCGAAATACACCGAGCCGTTTACTTCGTAAGCAAAACCCTTGTCGAGTATGCTTTGGATCATCTGTTGCTGTTCAATAATATGGCCTGAGGCATGGGGCTCAATACTGGGCGACAAAACACCCAGCTTGTCCATGAAAAGATGAAACCGGTTCACATAATGCTGCACTACTTCCATGGGTTCGAGCTGTTCCAGCCGGGCTTTCTTCTGAATCCGGTCCTCTCCTTCCCCGGCCACCTCATCTTCAAGGTGACCCACATCGGTAATATTGCGTACATACCTCACTTTATAACCAAGGTACTTCAGGTAACGGTACAGGATATCGAAGGTAATGGCCGGACGGGCGTGACCCAGGTGCGGATCGCTGTAAACGGTGGGTCCGCATACGTATAACCCTACATAGGGCGGATTCAGGGGTGTAAACTTTTCTTTGGTGCGGGTGAGCGTATTGTATAAAAAAAGTGCCTGTGACATAAAGCGTTAAATGATTCATGAACAAGCTATAAAGGTAATCATTTGCAATAGAGTTGCAAAACATGTCATGTACTTAATATAACAGATGCCCTGTTCATCAAGGTGATTTTTAATCTGTTCTTTTGAAACGCTCATCAAACAAAGCCCGTTACTCGTCATAATTCTGTAACCCTTGTCATTGCAATCAATTTTGAATAACTACTTTTGTTTCGTTAAAAACCTAAAACATTCTCTAATGGACCAGACAGACAATAGCAAAAAGAAAAACCGTTACCTTCCAATAATCTGGCTTTTCGGTCTCGGCATGGCCGGTGGACTAGTTGCCCTGGGCGTATTATTGTCAAAAAGGAACCAACAGCTTACTGCTATGGAGCAGGAACTAACGCAGGTAACTTCAACCAATGAAAAGGAAAAGCTCACCTTGCAGGAAGAATTGGAAAAAAACAACAACAGTTACATTTTGCTGCAATCTGAACATGAAAGGCTCGGTAAAGATGCGGACGATCTGAAAAACCGCAACCAGATGTGGTATAATAAATATAAGGGACTTGAAGCAGCCGGGCAAAAATGCGCCGACAATTACAAGGCACTGTTAAGTTCTTTGGACTTGCTGCGAGGCGAAAACGAAACGCTTAAATCCGATTTGGCCAATAAGAGTACCCAGGAAGAATTTCTTAAAACACAGTTGTTAAACAGAGATTCGCTATTGGCCACAAATAATGAACTGATCAAAAACCAGCAGCAAAAATTTCAGACTGATTCATTGACTTACCAGGCCATTATTGATACTATGATCCTCGAGAACTCCTCCAGGTTTATCAACATCACCGAATTAAATGGTGCATACGGTCTTCAGGTTCGCGATGTTCCCTATGCCCATTACTTATACGGATTAACCAATGTCAGCGGATTATTTGTAAACAAACATTTCATCAGCGGAATTGGCCTTGGTGTGCTGAAATACGATGAAGGCATCACCGTTCCTTTATTCCTCGATTTCCGGTATCACTTTACCAAAAGAAGCTTCACACCGTATTTTTATGCCGATGGCGGACTGGTATTTCAGCTGGACGATATGAAAGAACCCATGTTGTTCATCAATCCGGGGGTGGGAGTTTATAAAACCATCAGTGATAAATTTGCCCTGAACTTTGGAGCAGGCCTCTTCATGCAGCGTGATGTTATGGCCAAAGCCTCATTCGTCAACTTCAAACTTGGACTGATATACATTAAGGGAGGTCAATAAAACCTCCCTTTTTATCTCATTTAGCCCATACTGCAACAGAAATCTACAGGCTAATTCCAATTGTGAAATTCATTGCCGGTACCGGGGTGTTGTCTTTGTTGTCATTCTCATTTCCCATATATTCATCGCTAAACTCGTTGGCCTCACTGTCATAGTACCTGAATCTGGCATATCCCGGGTTGAATTCAAATCCCAGCATGAGCATGGAATACCTGACATTCAGCCCAATCGACCACTTGATGCCCATAAACCCCA
>CAYTNC010000279.1:0-3381 GCA_964438935.1 uncultured Bacteroidales bacterium | reverse complement strand
ATGAGGACATGAACATATCCGCTGGTTTGAATGTAGGGGTGATGCAGTATAAAATTGACCTTTCAAAAATTGTCATGCCGGATCTCGAAGATCAGACGCTGAATAACAAGGAGAATTATTACATCCCCGATGCCAACCTCGGCGTCTACTTTTACTCCCCAACCTATCATGCCGGTTTGGTGGTCACCCATCTACTCAACAGCAAGATACCCATCAGCAACGACCCATCGGGCAAAGGCAGGCTCAAGAGTCACTTTTACCTCACCGGAGGGTATAAGTATTATTACAACCGGGAATGGGCTTTTGAACCGAGCGTGATTCTTAAAAAAGTATGGCCGGCACCCTTCCAGCTCGACTTCAATGTAAGGGCCTGGTATAAGAACATGATGTGGGCCGGCCTTTCATATCGTACGCAGGAAGCCATTTCCATCATGCTGGGCTATGTGCATGAAAGAAAAATTTACATCGGCTATTCCTATGACCTGGTGCTCAATCCGCTGGGCGCACACAATTTCGGATCGCATGAGATTATGCTGGGTTACCGGTTTAACGATATCAAAGATTGATGATAAAACATTTACCCTTAAACCTTGCTAAAGCAGCATGCATCATCACCGTGATCATGCTGCTTTTTAACTGTCATGGTTTCCGGAACAGAGACAGGATACCGGAAAAAGAGCTGGTGGAATTTCTGACCGACCTGCACATAGCCAACGCCATTATTGCGGAGCAAAGCAACATTGATCTGAGCTACAAACTCGACTCTGCATCGTTGTATGGGCCGCTGTTTGGAAAATACGGTTTTACCAAAGCTCAGTTTGATACCTCCATGCTGTATTACAGCAACAACCCGGAAAAACTGAAGAAGCTGATGAACCAGGTTACTGTAAGACTTGAGGAAATGGAGAAAGCAGCAATTGCTGAAGAGGCGCGTTTGAAAAAAAGGGAGATGGACATTATTTGGAGTGATTCAACTGAGCGCAAGCCCAAACAGGGAACAATGGACAAGATTGATGTGGACATCCCCATCAAACAAGTCGGCACGTATATGGTAACTGTTACCGTGCGGAACTTCCCCGATAATCAATCCGTGAGTTCGAGAATGACGTTATATTTTTACAGCAACGACAGCACCCCTGACGGCAGGCGGATATACTTCGACGAGGTTTTTTACAGCATCCAGGGAGGGGAGCCAATCACTTATACAACCACCGGCATACTTACCGATTCCACTTACAGCCGCATCCGGGGATCGCTGGCCAATTTTTCCAATGAGGATTCGCTGTTCAACAGGCATATAGTAATTTCCGACTTCATCGTAACCCGGAAAAAGAGTGGGCTTAAAGGCGATGCCACGAAGTAGCCTATAGTCGCGTTCAGGCAAGAAAAAGAGAAAAATATCTAAAAAGTGGTTGTGGAAAAGAATTTTTAAAGCTTAATTTGCAGCAACATTTCCGGCCCTATAGTTCAATGGATAGAACGGAGGTTTCCTAAACCTTAAATCCAGGTTCGATTCCTGGTGGGGCTACAGCTAAAATACCTTTCAAACAAATGAAAAACACCCTTCAAAGGTCATAAACCGCTTGAAGGGTGTTTTGTTTATACAACCTAAAATTCAGAAATTCTTATTTTTCCCCGGCCGGCTGATAGCACCTGATCCAGTCCACTTCAAGTTCAGCAGGAAGCACAGAGCCGTTCACATCCTGGTACAACGATGAGTTGATGTTCAGGTACATGGGTATCTGCGGTACGCCCTGGTTTGAGCTTGAAACCGGAATTCCGTTAAGTTTCCAGGTAAGCTTATCCCGCGTCCACTCGAGCGAGAAAATGCAGTAATCAAAACCATATTTGTTGCGGCTCATGGAAGCCGATTTTTTGTCGACTCCGCCTTTGGCATTGGGATTCCCCCAAAAAGTGCCCACAGAGATTTTTTTACCGGCCCGGGCCACATCGAGGTGTGGCAGCATCACGTCAGAAACAAGATATATGGCATGATTCACAGGGAAGTTCCTGTTGAATCTTACCTTGACTTCAAAAAGTCCGTATTGCTGACGGAAACTATTGCCTGTATTGATGATGGCAGAGGTATAGTCAAAATCTTTAGGGAAAAAGCCGATGGCCGGGTTCCAAACCTTGCCGTTGATTTTTTCCTTTTTGGTGCGGATTTTCAGCACGCTGCCAGAGAGTTCTACATTTTTATCTTCGGGGTAGAATTGTTTTTCGCCCATATTCACATAACTGTCTTTCAGCAGTTTGTCGCCCCACAAATTTCGTGGCAGCCATTTTTTCACATCCAGTTTGCTGGCATCAAATTCGTCGGAAAATGTGAGATCCCAGCGTTTGATTTCGTTGTATTTCTTAGAATTTAAAGTGCTGAAATACAATTTGAATTTTTCCGACTTTTTTAATTGGAGGTATTGCTGCTCCATCCGGTATTCTTCAGATAGTTCCAGTTTCTTTTTTGCGGGCAGCAACATGTAATCTTTTACTTTCTGAAAGGCATCGGTTTTAACGAACTTTTCAAGTTCTTCGTAACCGGAAATTTTTTCGGATCCGATCAGCAAATTGAAATTTACATAGTCTTTGGATTTCTTGAAGGCAAAATAATCTTTGAACCTTTTGGAATCCT
Organism: uncultured Bacteroidales bacterium; assembly: GCA_964438935.1. Classification (GTDB taxonomy): domain Bacteria; phylum Bacteroidota; class Bacteroidia; order Bacteroidales; family UBA10428; genus UBA5072. The sequence continues at coordinate 752 of CAYTNC010000279.1, read as the reverse complement.
TGAGCGATTGAAACTCCTGCAGTTTAGTGTACTCGGGGGTATCCTTGAACTTTTTCCCGTGTTCTTTTTGTGCACGGAGAAATTCGTCGGACTGCACAAATTTTTCAAGGGTGTGAAAATGCTTGACATCCTGGGAGTTTTCGAGTTCAATAAAATCCCGCAATTCAACAGAATCCTTGATCCGGTAATACCTTTGAATATCCTTTTGTTTGCGGAGACCCAGGTATTCCTTTTCCTTCCTGTATTCAGGGGTATCGGCGAACCGCTGTGCAAGAATACTCTTTTTCTTTCTTGCGAAATCGGAAGAAAGAACTGTTTTTTCAAGCTCCAGGTAGTCGATAAGTTCTTTTGATTGAGAGAAGGCTTTCACTTCTGCGAATTCCTTTCTCAGAGAATCTTGTCTGGCTTCATAATCGGCCGTTTTCGGTACCCAACCGAAAAGTATTCTTAAGTTGGTCATTGGTTTGTTAGATTCTGTTTCTGAAAACTAAACTAAATTAACTCGTTAAGATTGTGTGTTCAAGCTACTTTTTGATAAATATACGAAAAAGTTGTCACTGTGTTCCGTTGATTCAGGTAAAGTATACGGAAAAAATAGTGAAGAGGTTGTGGCAATGTTGTTATGTTTGCTTTTATTTATTCATGGAAATGCAGTGACTTGAAAACTATCCTGTACTTTGGGCAATGGCACAACACAATGCCATGAAATGGCTTAACGTGAATAACTGTCAAGTTAAGAAAAGCTTACGCCC
>CAYTNC010000278.1:0-3403 GCA_964438935.1 uncultured Bacteroidales bacterium | reverse complement strand
CCAACTGTGTCATTATTATAGGCTTTAAAATTATTGTCACAAATATATCACTAAAATGATTACATTGGAAAATAACCCTTGAATATTTCAGCAGGCACACAGCAGCGCTGATTAATAACAGAGGCTGCCGGTTCATTCGAAGGTTATTCCCGGGCAAGTTGCCAATATTTGGGTAAAAAAAGCGTTTCATGAGTTAAAACATGATTGCTTTTTATATTTTTGTTGTTGAATCTAATTCTAAAAACCTAAAACAGTTATTATATGAAAAAAGGAATCAGAATTGTTGTATTAAGCCTTGTGCTGGCCTTATGCATCCCGTTTACCGGTTTGAATGCCCAGTTGTTTGATGAGGGTGATAAAGTAGTGAGCTTCGGGGTTGGTTTGGGTGCCACTTACTATGTACTTGGATCTGCCTATTCAACCACGTTACCCCCTTTATTCGTGGCCGGTGATTACTGCTTCAGGGAAGATCTGGGTCCGGGAAGTCTTGGATTGGGAGCTTATATGAGTTTCTCAGGTTACAAATCGACCTATTACATCGCTGGTGACAAATACGGAAACAAATATACTTCTATTATATTTGGTGCACGGGGTACCTATCATTTCACCGACCTGGTAGACAATCTGGATCTTTATGGCGGTGTGATGATTGGACCTGAAATTGTGATTAATAAGTATTATGGGGACAATGCCTATGATGACATTAGTCCTGATGGAAGCGGTATAGCTTATGATGTATTTGCAGGTGCCCGGTATTACCTCACCGACAATTTTGCCGGCATGGCCGAAATGGGTTATGGAATTGCCTGGTTTAAGCTGGGTGTTTCCCTTAAGTTTTAGTTTATTAAACAATCAGCGGGTTATTTTCGTGTAAGTGCATTTACTTTACGGAAATAACCCGCTTTTTTTACCCTGGTGGTCTCTATTTTTGCCTTTATCGATAAAATTGTTAGTAAACTGACACAACCATTTTTATTTTCTCCGTATAATACTCCAATCACTAACCTAAGCAGGATCTTTTAATGGATAACAAGCTGATTTTCTTTGTAGATGATGATAAAATGATGCTCAATCTGATGGAGTACACCTTCAAATGCAGGGAAGGTTTTGACGTCAGATCCTATTTATCGGGGGAGGCATGTCTGGAAAAACTGGAATTACAGCCCAGCATGATTGTGCTTGATTACTACCTGGGGGAAGGTGAGTCGAAAGCCATGACGGGTTTGGATACCTTGAAAAAGATACATGAGCACAACAGGGATATCCCTGTTGTTATCCTGAGTCGTGAAAAAGACAAAGCACTGATCAACCAGTTCCTCAAATATGGCGCCATGCAATATGTGGTAAAGGATGACTTCTTTATCAATACGTTAATTGAAACGGTGGAAAAATTTTTCGAGCAGAAGCTGGATTGATTTTCCCGCAAATCCTTTCTCGCAGATTGAAGAATTTCTCGCAGATTTCCGCAGATTGAGCAGATTTTCGCAGATTTATTTGTGCATACTTGCCTGTCGGAGCGCATCAATGCGAGGGAGGCACGACCGAAGCAATCTATATTAAAAAAGGCAAGTTTACCTTCGCTGATCTCTACTTCGTAAAGATTAACTTCGTTGAGCTTCGCTTTGCTCCGGTTGCCATGCTCCACTTCGTTTCGCCTGCCTGCCGGCAGGCAGGCTCGTAATTACGACCACTGCCGCTGCCAATGGCACCTCACCCCTGCACCCCTCTCCTAAAAGAGAGGGGAAAGAATCGTACAACAAAATCAATTTTCAATCATAAATGAGTCGCGGTTCTCACCCCTCGCCTTTAGGAGAGGGGCAGGGGTGAGGTGTGAAGGCGGAGTCGAAGCATGGCTCTTGACTCTTGGCTCTACCCCCAAACAGATTAAAATATCTTTGTTATTCTCAAATTAATTCCTACTTTTGCACCACTTTTTTTTATTCGGCTGAATTTTGAAAGTTGAAAATCAATATATTATTCATTTCAAAGGGCTGAAAGAGGGTGTTCATGATTTTAATTTTGTCATTGACAAACCGTTCTTTGAATTTTATGAACAGCTTGAAGTTACCGATGGCCAGGTAGAAGTGACCATTGAGCTGAACAAGGAGACAACTTTTATGGATCTTGTTGTTGAGCTTACCGGGGAGATGCAGGTGCCATGCGATCGTTGCCTGGAGCATTTTGTTCTGCCGGTTTCCTATAATGGTCATCTGGTGGTCCGATTCAGCGAAACGGAAAAAGAACCTGACGAAGAGGTGATCTTTATTCAGCCTGATGAATACGCGCTTGATCTGAGACATTACCTTTATGAATGCCTGAGTTTGAGCATCCCCATCAGAAAGGTTCACCCCGATCTGGCAGACGGAGAACCCGGTTGTGACCCGGAAATGCTTCGCAAGCTGGATGAGTACCTTTTGAAGTGAAGAAGAAGCTATTAGCTGTTAGCCATTAGCTGTTAGCCAAAGGCCAAGGGCCAACAGCCGCCCGCCGCAAGGCAGGCATCAACACACAACACACGTATTTACTATTTATAATGTATTATTCATAATTTTTTATTATGCCGAATCCGAAACGTAGACATTCGAAGCAGCGGAGAGATAAGAGAAGGACGCACGATAAGGCCGCTGTGCCAACACTGGGAACATGCCAGAATTGCGGTGCTGCTATTTTGTATCACAGGGTTTGCCCTGAGTGTGGTTTTTACAAGGGAAAACCTGCAATTAAGAAAGAGGTTGCCGCTTAAGCGAACACTAACTAACCAATGATCTTTATGGATCATGAGAATTGGTATTGATATTCTGGGCGGGGACTTTGCTCCTGAGGCTACCGTTCGCGGTGCCATTATGGCAGCCAAAAGTTTGCCCGCAGATACACGTTTGGTGCTTATCGGCGATGAAAACAGCATCCGCCTGATATGCCAGCGCGAGCATTTTGACCCTTCGGTATTTGACATTGTGCATACTACCGAGTTAATTGAAATGGGAGAACATCCGGCAAAGGCCTTTGTGCAAAAGCAGGAAGCCAGTGTGGTCATAGGGTTTAAACTCCTTGCCCACGGCGATATCGACGGCTTTGCCAGTGCCGGTAACACCGGTGCCATGATGGTTGGCGCCATGCAGGTTATCAAATCGATCCCGGGCGTAATACGCCCCTGCATTGTAGCCCGTGTGCCCCGGCCTTCCGGAAATCCATTGGTTTTACTTGATGTTGGACTGAACCCGGATTGCGAGCAGGAAGAGCTTAACCAGTATGGCATGTTGGGTAGTATTTATGCAAGGCAGGTGCTGGGTATTGAAACACCCCGCGTTGGCCTGCTGAATATTGGTGAAGAGGAATCAAAGGGAAACCTTGTTACCAAGGCCGCATACCAGCTGATGAAAGACTCGGTAATGTATAAGTTTGT
>CAYTNC010000277.1:0-3416 GCA_964438935.1 uncultured Bacteroidales bacterium | reverse complement strand
ATGGAAGTAGTATCAATCAATGACCTGATTGATGTTGAATACATGGCCTATATGCTGCGTTATGACACCATTCACGGACAATTCAAAGGTAAAGTTGAAGTTAAGGACGGTAAGCTGGTTGTTAATGGCAATGCCATTCGCGTTACAGCAGAGAAAGATCCCGCCAACCTGAAATGGAATGAAGTAGGTGCAGAATATGTTATTGAATCAACCGGTTTATTCCTGTCACGCGATAAAGCTGAAGCTCATCTGAAAGCCGGCGCAAAAAGGGTAATCATGTCAGCTCCTTCAAAGGACGACACCCCGATGTTTGTATATGGTGTTAATCACAATACCTATAAGAAGGAAATGGACATTGTTTCCAATGCTTCCTGCACTACCAACTGTTTGGCTCCGGTTACCAAGGTGCTGAATGACAGTTTCGGCATTGTTGAAGGTCTGATGACCACAGTTCATGCAACCACAGCTACGCAGAAAACCGTTGACGGTCCTTCAGCAAAAGACTGGCGAGGTGGTCGCGCCGCTGCCGGCAACATCATCCCTTCATCAACAGGTGCAGCCAAAGCTGTTACCAAGGTTATTCCCGAGCTGAAAGGAAAACTCACAGGTATGGCATTCCGGGTTCCCACCCTCAATGTTTCTGTTGTTGACCTTACATGCAGACTTGAAAAAGCTGCCGATTACGATGCTATTAAGGCTGCCATGAAGAAAGCTTCTGAAACCACACTTAAAGGAGTTCTCGGATATACAGAGGACGAAGTGGTTTCCAGCGATTTCATCGGCGATGCCCGCACTTCCATTTTCGATGCAAAAGCAGGCATTATGCTGAACGGTAATTTTGTGAAGATCGTTGCCTGGTACGACAATGAGTGGGGTTATTCAAGCAAACTGCTTGATATGATTGCCTATATGAATACAGTAAAGTAAGTAATAAGTCTGTATATAACTTAAAAAGTTCCGCTTCAAAAGAGGCGGAACTTTTTTTATTATGTTGTTTTAATTGACTGCTAAATAAACTCAATCAGTTTGAAAGGAATCCGGATGGTGTTCTTGTAGTGCTCTCCCAAACTGAAGATGGCTTCATCATCTTCCTCGTAATACCAGTTAATCTGGCAGGCTTTTCCTTCTTCATGCTTCTTCTTGAGAATTCTGAAAATACCCAGCAGGTATTTGGATGAACCACTGTTCACATATTCCAAATTCAAATCAAAATTCGTTTGTTTAACCGGGTTTTCAAAATATTCTTCCAGCCATTCAATGAGCGGATCGAAAAAATCCCCCGGGTTTTCAGGTATGGATCTGCCTTCAATTTTCATTAATCCTGTTTCCGAATTTAAACTGACGCCAGGTGTATTGGGCGTTTTTTTAATGATAAGCTCTTTCATATAGGGTTACATTAAGAAAATTATTCGTACCGCAATGCTACAATAGGATCAAGCCGGGATGCCTTCTCAGCGGGATAATAGCCGGATACCAACCCAACAATAAAACACAGGATAATGCCTGCCATCATCCACAACCACGGTATCAGAAAATCAGATTTCATCACTAAAGATACTACATTTCCGATGAGAATTCCTAATACAATGCCCACAATACCGCCTAACTGGCATATCAGAATGGCCTCAAAAAGAAACTGTTGCTTGATTACAGCACTTCTTGCACCCAGGGCCTTCCGGATTCCGATTTCGGTTGTCCGCTCGGTTACCGACACCAGCATGATGTTCATCAGGCCAATGGCCGCACCTACCAGCGTAACAATACCTATAATGGTGGCAGCTATAAGCACAATACCGATGAGGTCCTTGAAAATGTTCGACAGAAAATCGCTCCTGACAATATTGAAATCTGTTTCATCAATAACGTTGAGCCTGCGAACCGACCGGAAAAGGCCTTCTGAATAGCCTTCAGCCAGATCGGTAAGCGCCTCGGTATCGGGAGAGACATTAATGGAATAGTCCTGGCGCGGCGACGGGAAATACTGCCTCACGTTGGTATATGGAACAATACAGATATTGTCGCTGCTGTTTACCGATGAGCCCTTTTTCATAAGTACCCCAATTACCTGGTAACGTCCCTTGCCAATGGAGATTTTCTTGTTGATCGGGTCCTCGTTATTTTTAAATACCTTTTGTGCAATGTCCTGGCCAATCAACACCACATTCCGGTTCATCAGCACATCCTGGTAAGAGATATTGCGCCCTTTTTCAACCTCAAAACCGGCAGTGTTCAAATAATCCTCGTCAGAACCAATAACAGTTACATTCGGATGCGTTTTTTCCGATTTGTGCTTAACTGTTGACATGAATGAAGCAGTGGTATAAACAGACACCCGGGCCGGAAATGAAAATCTTTTTTTGAAATCCCTGGCCTGCCGGTAGGATATGTAAGGATGGTTCTTTTTCCGGTAGCGGCTTTTGCCAATCTGAACTGATAACCCCCTGCTTTCAATAGAAATGGTATTGGCGCCCATGGTGGCAAATTGCTTGGTAATCGTATTCTTGATGGAATCAATGGAAGTGAGAATACCCACAAGGGCCATAATGCCAAAGGCAATGATCAGCACCGTGAGGATGGTACGAAGCAGGTTGGTCTTCACGGAAATCAGCGAAACCTTAAAATTTTCTATGAATGATGTTCCAAACATAAATCAGAATACTCAAAATCTAGCCAGCTTAAATATAGGTACAAAATAAACGCATGTTTCACATAATTATAATTTATTTTTCACAAAAATGAACCACCTTAAAATTTATAGTACAACATATGAATTCAACCCAAATAAGGTACTTTTACGACATAAAACCGCCACTCATGTTGAATACAATATTTGATCACAGGAGCATCCGCAATTACAAAGAAGACCCGGTACCTGAACCTGTTTTGCAGGAAATTCTCACTGCTGCAACCCGGGCCTCCACAACAGGGAATATGCAGGTATACAGCATTGTAATTACCACTGAAACCCCGGTTAAAGAAATGCTTTGGGAAGCCCACTTCAGGCAGAACATGGTTAAACAGGCACCCCTTGTGCTTACTTTCTGTGCCGATTTCAACCGCTTTAACAAGTGGTGTCGCCTTAGAAAAGCCGATCCGGGATACGACAATTTCCTGTCGTTCATGACGGCTGCCATTGATGCCTTGCTTGCATCCCAAAATTGTGCTCTGGCAGCTGAATCTCACGGGCTTGGCATTTGCTACCTGGGCACTACCACCTATAATGCCGATAAAATTATTGAAATCCTGAACCTGCCCGAAGCCGTTGTTCCGGTTACCACGCTGGTTATCGGTTACCCGGCAGACAGTCCTGGGTTAACCGACAGGCTGCCTGTTGATGCTGTTGTGCACTATGAAAAATACTGCGATTATACACCCCGGGATATCGACAGGCTGTATGCCGAAAAAGAATCCCTGGA
>CAYTNC010000276.1:0-3419 GCA_964438935.1 uncultured Bacteroidales bacterium | reverse complement strand
TAGCACAGATGAGCAGGACAAATTCTTTGTGATTCCATACGAAGATGCGCTCAGGAACAAGAAAACCATCAAACTAAGTGAGATGGCCGAAGAAATTAAATACGTACCCCTGCAAACCGATAGCAACTGCCTGCTGGCCAGAAAACCCGAGTATCATTTTACAGAACAATACATTTTTGTTGAAAATAGAGACCATGTATTGGTCTTCGATTATACCGGAAAATTAATCCGCAAGATCGGAACGCCCGGCAAAGGCCCCAACGAAATTGATCTGATCAGAATGGCTGTGGTAAACGAAAAAGACAAAACCATCGCATTGCAAACCAACTGGAGCCGGAAACTTTTGTACTTTTCTTTTGATGGTACTTTCTTAGAGTCGGTTTCCGTTCCGGATATTATGTATTTGTACACATTGGGAAAAGACCGGTTTGTTGCCTATAGCTTTGGTTCATCGGGCTTTGATGACTTTATTCTCCGGCTTACGAACCGTAATAATGACACCCTGAGTATTGTAAAAAATCATTTTAAATGGGAGAATACCACAGGAACAAGTTATATGATCATGTACTCGCCGTTTTACTCTTACTATTCGTATAGAGATAAGCCCTATTTTAAAACCATGTATAACGACACCGTCTATACAGTTACCGGCGACAAATTTGTGCCTGCTTATTATATCGATCTTGGGAAATATCGGTTGCCAAATGATGCAAGGTTTGAGAATCCGGTCTCTATGGACAAATTTCGCAGGGTTCAAAGCATTTATTACTTGGCAAGCGCAGTGGAGGCCGCAGGGTATGTTTTTATCACATCGTTTACTTATGCCGATAGCCTGCCACGGAATATTTTACACCAAACAGGAAATTCCGAAAGTTCTTTCCTGGTTAAAGAATACGGTGAGTCCGCTGGCTTTATTAACGACTGGGATGGCGGGCCGGAGTTCTGGCCGGAAGGAAAAGCCAATGATCAAACCCTATTTATGCCTGTTTCTCCGATTAAACTAATGGATATGATCGATGAAGAAGATTTTGATGATAAGGATGTTGTATACCCCGACAAGAAAAAAGAGCTGATGAATATGATCAAAGGGCTGAAGGAAGAGGATAATACGGTGTTGATGGTGGTGAAATTGAAGTAGGTTTGAAGAAGAGGTTTGATAGGGCTTGATAGAGTTTGAAGAAGAAGTTTGAAGCTTCGCGTTTGAAAAGGAAGTTTGATAGAGTTTGATGGAGTTTGAAAATTTAACTCATTAGATAATGGCTACAATAAATTGCTTTGAGGATTTGGAAATATGGCAAATAGCAAGGGAATTGTGTAAGAAAATTGAACCAATTGCTGTTCGGATTATTAGTGTGAAAAACTTTTCTCTTGCCGATCAGTTAAGAAGATCCAGTGGCTCTATTATGGACAATATTGCCGAAGGATTTGAAAGAGAAGGAAAAAAGGAATTCCTTCAGTTTTTATCAATTTCAAAGGGATCTGCAGGTGAGTGCAGGTCGCAATTTTATAGAATTTTGGATTTCGGAATTATATCTCAACAAGAGTTTGATGGATTTAAGGATATTTTAATCAGCCTGAGCAGCAAAATCAGACATTTTATGAATTACTTATCAAAGTCAGCATATACAGGACAAAAATACCGAAAAGACTAACCTTCAAACCTTCAAACTCACAAACATTTCAAACTTTCAAACTTTCAAACCTTCAAACCTTCAAACTCTCAAACCCTCAAACCTTCAAACGCTTCAAACCCTCAAACCTTCAAACGCTTCAAACTCCATCAAACAATCCTGAACAACATGAAACACCTCCTCCTTATTCTTGCAGCGATAATAGCAGGCTGTGCATCAAAACAGGATGCAAATCCCGATGCCGGAAAACGCCAGTTCCAGGTTGAGAAAAACCCGGTGGATGTCATCATACTCAAACGATCAACTTTTGAAAAGGAGCTGGTGAGTAACGGCAAGCTCAAAGCCAGGAGTAAAAGTATGCTGAAGTTTGGCACCGGCGAGGAACTGATAGCCCTCAATGTAAAAAACGGCGATCGTGTGAATGCAGGACAGGTTATCGCCCGCCTGCGAAGTGATAAAATCTCGCAGCAGCTTGAACAGGCCCGTATTGCCTTTGAGCAGTCACGCTTCGACCTCCAGGATCTGCTCATCGGGCAGAATTATTCACTGGCCGACAGCGCCGGCATCCCCAAAAAAGTATTTGAAATGGCCAGTATACAGTCGGGTTACTCCGCTGCCAAAAGCCGCCTGACTGCAGCCCGGTTCGAAAATGCCGCCACCGAATTGCGGGCGCCTTTCGCGGGCATCATTGCCGGACTTAAATATAAGCTGCACGAACAGGTTGGCGTGGGAACGGAGTTTTGCACGCTCATCGACAATTCGTCGTTTGAAGTGGAATTCCCCGTGCTCGAGCCCGAGATGATCGATGTAGCCATTGGCAAAAAGGTAAAGGTCAGGCCTTTTGCCATGCAGGATAAGACTTACACTGGTACCATCACCGAAATCAACCCCATGGTAGATGAAAACGGACAGATACAGCTCAAGGCCACCCTGGGACAACCCGGTCAGCTGATAGACGGCATGAATGTACACGTGTTGGTGGAGAATGCTGTGCCCGGTCAGCTTGTGGTGCCCAAACCGGCTGTGGTATTACGCGATAACCAGGAGGTACTTTTTAAAATAGTGGGCGGAAAAGCATATTGGACCTATGTGAAAACCCTGCTCGAAAACAGCGATTCGTATGCGGTGATGGCGCATCCCGACAAGGGTGCCACACTCGAACCCGGCGACACCGTAATTGTGAGTGGGAATTTGAATCTGGCGCATGAATCGGAGGTAGAGGTGAGGTAGTTCAAGATTGTTCCTGATAGTTCAATGTAGTTCAAGATTGTTCAAGACAGACCTATACTTAAGCAGTACAAATATGTCAACAGTTAGAAGATTTGAAGATTTGGAAATTTGGCAGATGGCAAGAATTGTTTGTAAACGGATTATTTCGTTGATCCGATCTTCCAGGTCCTTTCAAAGCGATTTTACGTTGATCAATCAAATTAAAGGCTCAAGCGGATCTGTCATGGATAATATAGCTGAAGGATTTGAAAGAGGAGGGAATAGGGAATTCTGCCAGTTTTTATCTATTGCCAAAGGTTCAGCCGGAGAATCCAGATCTCAACTGTATAGGGCTTTTGATAATGAATATATCACAGAGGCTGAACTAAATGAAATGAGAAACAGCCTAATTCTGTTAAGTACTAAAATCAGCAATATGATCACCTATTTAAACCAGTCAGATTATAAAGGCCCTAAATACAAAACAAGAGAAAAGTAACTACATGTGAACCACCTGAAACCATATTGAACCACCTGAAACAACATCGAACTTTTAAACCATGGTCAAGTTTCTCATAA
>CAYTNC010000275.1:0-3419 GCA_964438935.1 uncultured Bacteroidales bacterium | reverse complement strand
ACCTTGCACCCAGCACCCAGCACCCAGCACCCAGTACCTAGCACCCAGCACCCAGCTACCCAGCACCCAGCACCTACCTCACCTCCACCCCCGACTCATGCGCCAGATTCAAATTCCCGCTCACAATCACCGTATCACCGGGTTCGAGGGTGGCCCCCTTATCGGGATGGGCAATCACAGCGTACGAATCGCTGTTTTCGAGCAGGGTTTGCACATAGGTCCAGTAAGCTTTACCACCCACAACTTTGAAAAGCACTTCCTGGTTGTCACGCTGTACAACAGCAGATTTTGGTACTACAAGCTGTTTGGGTACCTCACTCTCAATCAGCACTTGAACATTCATGCCATCCATGAGTCGCATCTCGCTGTTAAGTTTGGCCTTAACCAGTATCATGCCATTCTCATCCACCATGGGATTGATTTCTGTAATCACACCTTTGAAGGTTTTATCGCGCATAGAGAAAGGGATAACCTTTACTTCCTTGCCTTCTGATATGTCATTTAATTCCGGTTCCAATACCGGAAACTCAACTTCAAAAAGTGAGTTGTCAATAAGCGTGCAAAACTCCGTGCCGCTTCCCACCTGTTCGTGTAGTTTATATTTTAGTCCGGCTATGATTCCGGAAAATGGCACACGCAGTTCAGTGGATGCATAGTCAATACGGGCAGCGGTTAATCGACTTTGAGCGGCGGAATAACCCGACTGAATACATGCTGTTTCAAAAACTTTCTTCGGAATGCCGGCACTGTCTGTCAGTGAATAATTCTGGCCTATCAGCAAATCCTGCAATTCAAACCGTGCCTGTTCAAAAGCAACCCGTGCCTGCTCAAGTTGCTGAAATAATTTATCCTGCCGCAAACGGGCAATAACCTGGCCGGCATTCACGCGATCCCCGTTCTTTACATGAAGCTGTATCAGCTCTTCAGAAGCATTGAATTTAAGAATGCTTTTTCGTTGTGCATTCAGTTTGCCGTTGCTCACCAATTCTTTTTCAAAGGCAGAACTTTTCAATACAATCACATCCACCGGGTTCTTTTCAGCAATGAACTGGCGTTTTTCGGCATCGGGGTCTTCACCTGCCCTACCCGACTTACAGGCAATGGCTATTACGCACAGTGCAACGAAAGCTATATATTTCATTTTGTTTGTAATTATCATTTTTTCCTTGTGTTAGCACCCAGCTCCCAGCTCCCAGCACCCAGCTCCCAGCACCCAGTACCCAGCTCCCAGCACCCAGTACCCAGCACCCAGCACCTAGCACCCAGTAACCAGCACCCAGCACCCAGCACCTAGCACCTAGCACCCAGCACCTAGCACCCAACATCTAATCCTTAATCAACTCCCCCACCAACAGCACCGGGTTATCCTCTTCCTTCAGGTTTTTGCTTATTTCGATCAGTTGGTCAACGGTCCTTTGCGGAAAGCCGTCGCTGGTTATTCCGTTTTCAACCGCATCAAGTATATCTAATGAATTATAGGCTACAACAAGTTTATTGTTTGGCAGAATCTGAGGAAAATTAACACCGATTTTCTTTTCCTCTACAATTTTCAATACATCCTGGGTATTGCCAATAAGATTATCATTGAAAGTTCTGATAAGTGCTGCAGTGCCTTTAGATTTGTCGAGGAAAACATAATTTTGGTTGGTTTCAATCAAAATAGCCATACCTCCGTTGCCCTGGTTAATTTGCCTTGTATTTCCAGCAACCATTGCATTGATAATCATAAAACCCGGCGCATCTACACTGGGAAATTGAATCATCCTGTCGCCTTTTTGAGGCATACCTGCAGGGGGATAATCCCTGGGCTTGTCAAATTCAAGTACTATATAAGGTTTTAAGCTATTTTCAACAATAGAAAATAAGGTATCATCGTTGCGATAATATAGTTTATAGCTCTTTTCACTTGATATAATGACACTTGTCTGGTATTCAATATCCCCATCTTCCATGAAAGCTTTTTGCCTTTTAGTATTTGGAATTCCTGAGATAAGATCACCTGCAGCATTCTGATATACCACGGCGTAATGCAATGAATCAGATTTCAGCGGATCAAACGGAGTACCTATAATAGTCCCGTTTTTATCAACTGCAATAGAACTCCAACTCCCGGGGATACACTTATTGATGGACTCCATGAATTGCTCATTAACAATATCATACACCAAAATATAGTCATTATGCTGATAATCATTAATATAAAGCAAATTATTTTCAGCTACAAAATATTCAGGGTTAAATCCTGAAACCTCCTGAGGTCCTTTGCCGGTGTTAATAATCTTCTTAATAAACTTTCCTTCCGGCGAAAATTTGTAAACGCCATTTTGGGTATAAGCAAGAATATACTGGTCACTGACATAAAACTCACTTCTTCCTAACAGCGACTGTTCGGAGGTTTCAAGGGGTATCAGTTTGAAATTCTCAGCCAGGTCAGAGAGTTTCAGATCAATATATTCTTTTGTTTTGTCTATATTAAAAGTGTATACCTTTTCTGCATCGTTGTCAGTTGCCTTTTTTTCAGCGCTTTTACAAGCAACCAGACCTATGGCCAATAATCCAATAACAGCAATTTTTCCGGGTTTCATTATTCATGTATTTAGTTTAACTCTTTTTCACTCTTTCAAACATTATCAAACTTCTTCTTCAAACCTTATCAAACTCCTTCTTCAAACGCGAAGCCTCAAACCTCTTCTTCAAACTCTATCAAACTTCTTCTTCAAACAATATCAAATTTCCTTTTCAAACGCGAAGCCTCAAACTCTATCAAACTTCTTCTTCAAACTCTATCAAACTCCTTCTTCAAACGCGAAGCCTCAAACGGCGAAGCCTCAAACTTCTTCTTCAAACTTCCCCCTCAAACGTTTTCATCAGCGTCTGGTTCCTTTCAAAATCAAACAACGTTAACTGTCTGATGGTATAATAATATTTCCAATACAGTTTCAGTGCGTCAATATAGTTCAGGTTGGCCTGATCCTGGCGTTCCAGTGCCAGCGACAGGCTGTTCACATCCGATTTCCCGATCATAAACCGCTGTTTGGTGATCTCGTATGCCTGCCTGGCAGCTTCACGTGTTTCGGCGGCCGTTTTCACCACATCCTGTTGCATATTGAAATCGCTTACCGCCAGCATAACCGTTTGCCGGAAGTCGGTTTCAGCCTGTTCGGCCGACAGCTTCATGGCTTCGTAATTGTTTTTTGCCATGTTGTACTGACCTTTCCGTTCGCCCCAGTCGACTAAAGGAATCGACACCCCAATGGCTGCATTTTGCTGGTTAAGCGGATCGCGGTATGAACCCGGAAGATCTGCGCTTTGTTGATTCAGCCCGTAGCTGGCAGTTAGCGAAGCATCCATCAGTCCGTTCCGGCGGGTTTGTTCCACAGTGCTTTCCGATTCAAGCACCTGTTGCCGGTAGTTAAGCA
>CAYTNC010000274.1:0-3454 GCA_964438935.1 uncultured Bacteroidales bacterium | reverse complement strand
GGGAAATTCATTTTCAAAGAGGCTTCAACAACCTTACGGTTGAATCCGGGGGCCACGCCAAATTTGGCTCCGCAGTCCTGTGCTTTCTTCAGGTTGTCAACGGTAAGAATGGTTCCGGCGCCAACAAGCAGTTCAGGTGTTTCTTTGGCCATTCTTTCAATTACCCTGGCAGCAGCATCTGTTCGGAAGGTTACTTCAGCAACCGGCAGTCCGCCTTCAATAAGTGCATGTGCAAGGGGCAGCGCTGCGTCAGCCTGCTCAATGGCAATGATGGGGATGACCTTAAGGCTTTTAAGCGATTGGTATAGATCCTTAGATTCCATGTTACCTAATATATAAATTTCAAATCTATGATAAAGTGTTTAACCAATGCATCATGCTGATGGGATTACTTTGGGTTGTTTTGCTGTTGAAGGCAATCTTCAATTACCTGTTGTACGCGCTTTACAATATCATCGATTTCCTGGTTGGCGGGTTCAATAGGGTCTAATACCGTGTAGGTAATGCGCTGACCAAACTGAAGCGGAAAGTATCCTTTTTCCATCAGCCTGCTGTGGCCGTCAATTACAAAAGGAACAATCACGGCGGAGGGTGCGGCACGTAGCAGTGTATTCACCCCTGCGGGCTGGAACCTTTTTACCTTGCCGTCTTTGCTGCGCGTACCTTCGGGAAATATGCAGGCAGCATGGTTGTGTTCCTGGATCAGCCTGCCAAGCCTGAATATTTCTTTCACGGCCTGGGCACCATGCTTCCGGTCGATCAATGCTGATCTTCCATGCTTCAGGTTATAAGAAATGCTGGGGATATGCTTTGACAGTTCAATTTTTGAAATGAACCGCGGATAAAACTTTCTGAACCCGTGAACAACAGCCGGAATATCATACATGCTCTGGTGGTTGGCCACAATGATAAGTGGTCTGTTTCCCGGTATTTTTTCAAATCCTGAGAATTTCACACGGCAACCCAGGATATATAAGCCATATACGAGTA
The DNA here is from genome assembly GCA_964438935.1 of uncultured Bacteroidales bacterium. Lineage (GTDB taxonomy): Bacteria > Bacteroidota > Bacteroidia > Bacteroidales > UBA10428 > UBA5072. The sequence goes on along the minus strand of CAYTNC010000274.1, from coordinate 2,464 downwards.
TCATATTAAGGAAATCCACTACTTTTTTCCGGGCCCGGTCGCCAAGCAGCAAGTGGGCCCCAACCTGCACCGGGTGGAACAGGATCAGCAACAGCCAGAAATAACAATGAAAAACAGGGGTCAGCAGGTATCCGGGTATTCGTTTCATTCTGTAACCACAATTAAAACAATTTCAAATATAACGCTACCGGAGATTCAATGAGCCGGTTTTTATGAATTATTTGCACACCGGGCAATAAATTGGAGAATAATACCTGCAATTTCGGTTTTCTTTTCCGAATCAGGAATCTTAGCCAGTATTTTGCCTGCGTAATTTCTTTCAGTGATGAGCTGGAATGTGGCGGCAAAGTTCATATCGAAAATCCAGCTCAAGCGCAATAAACGGTAGTCATTCATGGTTTTTGCATATTTGAATGGAACTACCTGCTGATTCAGGTAGCAATTATATACCGGTGCCGGTACCTCATATGCATCAGGCTCCTTTTCATCAAGGATTGTGTTGACCACATTTCTCTCTGTGAGCAGTTGCCATATATCCAGTTTATCTGCATCACGCAGAATCTTTGAGAAGAGCATGGTTCTTTCGTCAAAGCGGGTTTCAATGGCTGGAATATTGTGGTTGAGGATGGATTGGACTATGAGCGACTGCAACTTCTCATCAACAAGGCCATTAAAAAATTTGGTTTCATTCAGAATTTTCACACCAAAGCCTGCGTGGTTTACCGACAGTCTGTCGTCAAAGGTACGGTATGTGACGAACTGCTGAAAGCGGCCGATATCATGTGTTAGCGCGGTTACTTTGGCAATCAGCACATCTTCCAGGGATAATCCCGATCTTTCTGCTATAATCATGGCATTGCTTACAACATGGTAGGTATGTTTCACCTTCAGATCGAAATGCTCTTTAACAAAAGGATCCCGGACATCCAACGATTGTATATAGTTTTTAAATCGGGTTAATAGTTGTCTATAATTTTCCGCATTCATCATGGTAACGGCGAGGGTGAGTTTTTATTAATGCAAATAAGTGACTGCCGTGTAATAACTTCTGTAGCCCCGGTGTTTTGTTCCACATATAAACGAGCCTTCCGGGAAGCAAGCTCCAGGAATTTATTATCAGCAGCAAGTTTGTTAATGATACCGGTAAGTTCTGCCGGCGATTTCACGCAAAAAGCAGCTCCCGTTTCAATCATTTCAACAGCTTCTCGGGCTTTGTTATAATTTGGACCGAATACAACAGGTATTCCGTAAACTGTGGCCTCCAAAATGTTGTGAATGCCTTTTCCAAATCCGCCGCCAACGTAGGCACAATGGCCATAACGGTATAAGGAAGACAGGATGCCCACGTTGTCAATAATCAGAACCTGCTTGTCATTTGCCCTTTCCTTCTTGAACTCGGAAAAAAGAATTTGCCTGTTTTTCAACAGGGCAGTCAAACGGCTGATATGGATGCGACTGATTTCATGGGGCGCCACAATGAACTTCATGCTGTGGGATGCCATACTGATGTATTCTGCCAGTATTTCCTCATCTGCCGGCCAGGTACTTCCGGCTACCAAACAAAACGCTGATTTTGAAAAATCCCCGGCAATGGCTATCTGTTGTCTTTTGGCAGCCTGAGCTGTTACCCTGTCGAAGCGTGTGTCTCCTGAAACGGTAACCCGGGATATTCCTGCGGAATTCAACAGTGATTCCGAGGCCTTGTCTTGTACAAACAGGTGCCTGAACAGGTCCAGATTTTTCCGGAACCAAAACCCATACCACCGGAAGAAGGCTTGTTCAGGACGAAATATTCCCGAAATGAGAAAACAGGGAATGTGCATCTCATTCAGTTGTTTCAGGTAACCATACCAGAACTCGTATTTGATAAAGAAGGCGGCATCCGGTTTGATGCGGCTGATGAATTTCTTTGCATTGTATGCAGTGTCAAGCGGGAGATAAGCAACCAGATCAGCTTTTTCAAAGTTTTTGCGCACTTCATAACCCGATGGGGAAAAAAAGGTAAGCACAAGCTGGCTTCCGGGTACACGCTTTTTCATATTTTCCATAACGGGCAAACCTTGTTCAAATTCACCCAGCGAAGCTGCGTGAAACCAGAAAACCGGACCAGATGTACGTTGCCATTGACCGATTTTCCTGCGCCATCCAAAACGTCCGGTAACCCAAAGCCGGGCTTTCCTGTTAAAAAGCGCCAAAGGAAGAGCCACAATGTAGGCCAGGTGCACGAGAATATAGTAAGTCAGGGCCATGATGCAAAGATATCCTCATTTTTATTCAAATCATTAAACATTATTACGCCCGGGATGTTATTTCTATATAAGTGTTTATTTAGACCAAATAAAAATAGTAATAGTAATTCATTAAAATTCAATTGTTATGGCTTTCGAATTACCTAAATTATCATATGATTATGCGGCACTTGAACCGCATATAGATGCACGTACCATGGAAATACATCATACGA
>CAYTNC010000273.1:0-3454 GCA_964438935.1 uncultured Bacteroidales bacterium | reverse complement strand
CCCCTGGTCTTCCCACGAAGCCGGAACCCTGATGGTTTCCCAGTTGCTGTCGTCGAACTTAGGTGAAATCCATTCGTCGCTGATCCCTATTGAAAAGGCCCAGTTGCCCCTCAGGCTCATGAGCAGTGTCAGGTTTTCGTTGTATACGTTGCTTTTTCCCGTCTGATACATCAGGCAGATCATCGCCAGCACTGCCAAAGTCCTTTTCCCGATATATATTGCTTTTGAAATCATTGCACTTCAGTTTTATTCTCAATTCACAAATACTTCATCAAAAATGAAATCCCAGAAGCTTCGGCTTTCATAATGCCTGTTCCTGTATTTTTTCATGTTCGGTTCCGACATGATGCCTATCGGACCCTGGTAAATGCCTCCTGTTTGTTGTTCGTCATATACCCTTACTGCAAGCGTGTTGATGCCGTCAAGGTTCAGCAGGCCATCCTTGATTTTGTAAATCCTGCGTGCATTGTATTCCCAGCCCGATCTTCTGAATTCATTGTCTTTCCTAAGGTCTTCAACGCTTCCTATATATTTCCCGTTCAGGTAAACATCATCAATATCATCAATCTTGCCCAGGATCAGGTAAAGGTCACCATCGTTCAGATTTTTGGGGAGCCTGAAATTAACCCGGTACCAGGCATAGCCGTCGTAATCATCGAATCCCTGGCTTTCCCACGAGGCAGGCACATGCACTCTTTTCCAGTTGTCGTCTTTGAATCCCGGTTCGCGCCATGCTTTGTCGTCACCGGTATGGAATTTCCACCTGCCGTTCAGGTTCACATCCAGCAGTTCCACATCGGCGTCAAAGAATATACCGGTTGATCCACTTACAATTCCGCCTTCCTGGTAGGAGTCGTATACCCTCACCGCAATTACATTCTCGGCGTCTTTCAATAGATATCCGGCTGGTATCACGTACTTCCGGGTGCGACTGTATGCTGTAACATATTCCGGAGGAAAATGTCCGCTTTTGCCCAGCAGCTTGCCGTTCAGGTATACTTCGTCTGTATCGTCAATGCGACCCAGCAACAGATAAAGGACCGTGTTGTTCGGAACATTGTCAATGCGGAAGTTCTTGCGATACCAGGCATACCCATTGTAGTCGTTATAACCCTGGTCTTCCCACTTGTTGGGAACGGTAATCTGGTCCCAGTTACTGTCGTCAAACGAGGGACTTGCCCAGGCAAGATCGTCACCTATCGAAAACTTCCAGTAGCCCGATAAGGAAACGTATTTACGCATATCTTCCGCCCGGCACGAAAGTCCAAAACTTACCACCAGGATTAGAAAGGTCAGTTTTAAAGTATAATTTGTTTTCATAGTATTGTTATAAAATGATGATCAGATTGGCTGTGTTTTTGCCAGGCAGGGTTCCGGATGCCTCGTTAGTGTTCTGTTGTATGTTGGCCGGTTGAATGTCCGGCTTGTCAGTTGTTGCCTTGCTTTTTTCGGCCTCCTGTGTTCCTGAGTATAAAGTAGTGTCTGCGGCAACCTTGTTTGAGCCGGCTTGAGTCAGGCTGTTGTTTAGCACGGGTGTGCCCATCAGCATCAGGGTGATCAGGAAGGTTAGCGCTATTATTGGTTTCATGATGGTTGTTTTTGCATCCGTTAAAATCCATTCGGAATACGCATACAAAAATACGAGGGTGTCAGAGAACAGCTGTCACAGCCGGGTAAATAATTGTCACAAATTGTCACAGGATTGTAAAATTTAGTGGGCGGCTTGCGGCCCAAAGTTTGGATCGGGCTGTGCCCATAGCCGAGCCTAAGCCGAACCTGGAGAAAACCTATTCCGGTGCTGCACTACCCTCAAACAGTAATCACCTTACCCGCTTCAAGCTGCATGGTAAGAATGTCGGCCATGGTGCCTACCTGTCCGGCTTTAATTTTGTCAAAAAGCCCGAAATAATTCAGGCAGGTTTTGCATACCACCAGCTTCACTCCTCGTGCTTCCAGCGCCGACATGGACTCCAGTACCAATGAATCTTCACATACCAGCTTCACACCTTCGCCATAAAAAAGCAACGCCGACGGCACTTTGTTTTCTTCACGCAGCAAGCCAAGGTAATTCTTTACTAAAGTTTGGCGCAAATCTTCGGGCGCAGTGCCCATGCCGTTGCCGGTGAATAATACAACTGTTGATTTCATTAGTAGATCTTATTTTTCGAAATATAAAAAGTAGTCTCTTTCAGGGGATGAAATTCTATAATCCCCGTTACAAGTTTAATCCTATTTTTGTAATACAATCATGATCCCCATGATCAAAAGTACATTAATTTGTTTCTATAAATAGGTTTACACCATGGCCCGGTTGAATCCCTGGCACGGCTGCCACAAAATCAGCCCCGGCTGTCAAAGCGGCTATTGACTATTTTTATATACATTAAATAAAAATTGACCCTATGAAAACCCATTTCCTCTTTTTTGTCGCAGCCCTCTTTTTTTGGCCCGGTTGTACCTCTCGTAATGTAATTACAGAGGTTCATAAGTATACCGGAGCTCCCGAAGAAATCGGAAAAGTGGTTACCGCCGACCTGCTCTCGCGGTCTGAATTCATGATGTACAACACCGACGAGGTAAAAGCCGTTCACTATGCCGAAGCCTGTGCGGCTTTTGGAGCGGTGAAAATGGCCGGTCTTATGAAAGACAAGGAAACACTGAAGAAACTGATTCAACGTTACGACCGGGTGGTGGCTGAAAACATCCCGAACACGGCCAACCATGTCGATGCCAATGTATACGGCATTCTGCCCCTGGAGATTTATTTGCAGACCAAAGACAAGAGGTATCTTGAACAGGGACTGGCATTTGCTGATGGGCAGTGGAAGGATCCGCTGCCAAACGGGCTTACCAGCCAAACCCGCTTCTGGATCGACGACATATACATGATCGGCAGTCTGCAGGTGCAGGCATACAGGGCCACGGGCAACATGATATACCTCGAACGGGCTGCACTTGAAATTGATGCCTACGTTCAAAAGCTGCAGCAGCCAAACGGACTCTTTTTCCATGGCCCTGAGGCCCACTTCTTCTGGGGAAGAGGGAACGGATGGGTGGCCGCCGGAATTGCCGAAGTGTTGTCGGAACTGCCCGTAAGTAATCCACATTACAACGTCATACTCCAGGGTTACCAGAGAATGATGAAAACCCTCGCCGATTGTCAGGCTGAAGATGGTATGTGGCGCCAGCTCATCGATTATGACGAGTCATTTAAGGAAACATCATCCACAGCAATGTTCGGTTATGCCATGAGTGTTGGTGTAAGACGTGGACTGTTGCCTGAAGAACCCTATAAAAATGCCTATATGAAAGCGTGGAGTGCGCTTCACGAATACCTCAACGACGCTGGTAAAATCCGCGAGGTTTGTGTGGGAACCGGCCAAAGCCAGGATGTGAATTTCTATCTCACCCGTCCCCGTGTTACCGGCGACCTGCACGGCCAGGCCCCCCTCCT
>CAYTNC010000272.1:1618-3527 GCA_964438935.1 uncultured Bacteroidales bacterium | reverse complement strand
TGTATGCCTGCATTCAGCCAAACCGGTTCACTTAAAAATGAGCAGGACTCCGTATCATACAGCATGGGGCTGTTGATGGGCACCAGCATTCAAAAAGCCGGAATTACGGAAATCAACGACCAGGTCTTCCTTCAGGGGATTAAAGATATGGTTTACGGAACACCCCAGATCATTTCACCCGAACAGGCCAACACAATCATGAACACCTACCTGATGAAGCTGGTGGCTAAAAAGGCCTCGGACAACCTGATAAAGGGACAGCAATTTCTTGCAGAAAATGCAAAACAGGAAGGTGTAATTACCATGCCCAGCGGGCTGCAGTATAAAGTAATTAAAGCAGGTGAAGGCCCTTCACCGGTAGACACCAGTATGGTTACAGTTCATTACACAGGCACCTTCATTAACGGGCAGGTTTTCGACAGTTCTGTAGAACGCGGAGAGCCTGCCGAATTCGGTGTGGGCGATGTGATACCGGGATGGACTGAAGCACTTAAACTGATGAATGCAGGAGCGCATTATATGGTTTATATCCCTGCCAACCTGGCTTACGGAGAGAACAGTCCGGCCAGCGTTGAGCCCAACAGCGTGATGATTTTTGACATCCACCTGTTGTCGTTTAAATAAAATATTACGCCCTTACCATAAAAAAACCCCGCCGGTGGCGGGGTTTTTTGTTTTTCTCAATTTGAGAATACTGATTAAAATCTGTATCCCAATGAAAGACCAAAGCCGACATTTTTCAAACTGGTGTCGTCAAGAGTCTCACCATCAATTTTTGGAATCATATTGATTAAACCCAGCTGGGCTATAAATTGCACAGAAAGTTGGAAAGGAAACTCATATCCGAAAAACACATCAGCGCCGGCATCCAATCCTTTCATATAAAAAGTCTCTCCGATTAACATTTCCGCAGCCTCTTCCAAAGACAAATCGTTTTTGAATTTGATATCAACATCATCACCGTCTCCTTTTATTTTCCCGGTAACACCATATGCTATATAGGGACCAAAACCAACGATGATCTTTCCCGATCCAAGCTGTGGCTTGTAAAGAAAATGTAAAGGGAGCTCAATATAGCCAATACTCATATCGGCATCCATGTCATCGTTCTTTGCACCTTTCATATTAAAAAGTAAGTTTGGCTGAAAATAAAAATCAGACGCTACACTAATTTCATAGAATGCACCAACATGGAAACCAGGCTTCAGTGAATTTTCCAGGTCATCTCCTTGTTCTTCACCGGTGAGATTTTGTAAACTACCCCCGGCGCGTACGCCAAAACCCTGTGAAAACAAAGCAGCACTCATTAAGACTGCAGCAAACAATAAAAACATTCTTTTTTTCATAGTCATACGATTTTATGGTTATATACAGATAACAACTAATTGCCGGCCTGTTGTTCAGCTTCGGCTTTCATTTTCTCGTTAGCAGTGATCAGGAATTCCACGCGGCGGTTCTGGGCGCGGCCTTCTTCAGTTTCATTGTCGTACTTGGGAACTTCTTCGCCGAAACCTTTAACTACAAGCCTTCCAGCAGCAATACCCTTAGTTTTGAGGTAGTCGGCAACCGTGGTGGCACGTTTCACCGAAAGGGTCTGGTTGAATTCATTGCTTCCCTTACTGTCGGTATGTCCCTGAATTTCCACATTGGTATCGGGGTATTTATTGAATACCACAATGATTTTGTCGAGACTCTGTTTTGAAGCAGCAGTGAGGTCAGATTTGCCGAATTCAAACAAAACCTTATCGCTAAGTTCAACGATAATTCCTTCTCCTACGCGTTCCACGTTGGCATCAGGCACCTCGTTCTTGAGTTCTTCGGCCTGTTTGTCCATTTGTTTGCCAATTACAGCACCAGTAACGCCACCAACAGTAGCACCAATAATGGCACCAAGAGCTGTATTACCGGC
>CAYTNC010000272.1:0-1518 GCA_964438935.1 uncultured Bacteroidales bacterium | reverse complement strand
TTGGCTTTGATGCCCAGCAATTTCCGCAGTTGATAGACCCGGTAAAAAAATTTTGAATTTCTTCCGCTTACATGAACCGGAACCACATCGCGCTTGTAGGTGATGGCCTTGGTAATGAAGTTTTTCTTCCATTCCAGGTCCATAACCTGTTTGTTGATGTACCTTGAAACCAGTCCGGCCGGGAAGGTAAGTATCTGCATATCCGATAAATATGCCTCGTGCAAATTTTTAGCCAGTTCCGCTGCCTGCTTACCATGTTTGTTAATGGGCAGAAACACAGGTGCCAGATTAACAATGTTCATCAGGATGTCATTGGCCAGCACCTTCAGATTGCTGTAATACCTGCCGATCACATCCATGAGCACAAAGCCTTCCAATCCGCCCAACGGATGGTTCGAGGCAAAAATATAACGTTGCCCTGGAACCAGGTTTTCTGCTCCGTTTACTGTAACCGTAACCCTGAAATCATCTACTGTGGCATGGGCAAATTCAATCCCATACTTGTCACCATGGCGGGTCAGTATGTCATTAAGATCATGCTGATGCAAAATGCGTTCCAGGTATTTGTAAACAAAACCAGGCAATAATGAGGCAAACCGTGGACTTTTGTCGCGAAACACCTGCCTTATGTTTACCAGATTGGGTTTTAGTGGCTTGTCATTTTCTTCTGTCATACCAGTTTTTGATATAATAACGAATCCCTACATCCTGCAAAATTAAGCATTAGTAACAATTATGCACGTGGTTTCCTTAAATCCGGCCCCACCCCGTGATCTCCCTGAAAATACTGCGTTTTGGCATGCAATAAACCTCTTGCATAAAAAGTTATTAACAATGGTGGGAAAAAATGGGTAATTGTGGAACAAAGTGGGAATAAAAGTATTATTTTTACCTTCCAAATGGAAAAACCAGTTCAGATAACATTCACGGGTGATTTCACCTGCAAGCTTGACGACAAGGGCAGGGTTCTTTTGCCGGCTGCTTTTATCAAGCAGATGGCCCTGTGCATGCAGGAGAAATTTGTACTGAAAAAGGACATTTTTGATCCCTGTCTGGTTTTATACCCCATGGTGGAATGGGAACAGCAAAACGAATTACTCAGGCTGAATACCAGTTCATATAACAGGGAACACAAGCAATTCCTCAGAGGCTTTTTTAAAGGCACTGCTGAGGTAGTGCTTGATGCAAACAACCGGTTGTTGTTACCCAAAAGATTGCTTGATGAAATAGGAGCAGAAAAGGAAATTGTTTTGGCCGGCAATCTGGGAGTTATTGAAATTTGGACCAAGGCCGAATATGACCATATTGAAGGTGGCGGTGAAAATATTGCATTCCTCGCGGAGAAGATCATGGGGAACCTGAACAATAATGGGGGTGCTCCAAAAAAAACCAGTGGTGAATGAGTACCTACCACATACCGGTTCTCCTGAAGGAGAGTGTTGAAGGACTCAGCATAAACGCCGGGGGAGTATACGTGGACGCAACCTTCGGAGGCGGAGGACATTCCGTTGAAATTCT
>CAYTNC010000271.1:0-3554 GCA_964438935.1 uncultured Bacteroidales bacterium | reverse complement strand
GCCCTCGCTGATTGTTTTACCCTTAGCCAGTCCGGCAGATACAGTGGCGGCTACAAAACGGTTGTAGCGATAAAGCTGAGGTGGTGCCGTGCTTTCATTCAGACTTACCAAATTGTCGAACTGGATCATTTCTCCGCTGTTGCTTCGGACATAAAGCGACTGCAGGTTCATGGGTGTGTTCCGGTCTTCCCGTGCCAGTTCGCCGAGTATCTGGTATTGCTTGCCGTTCATGAAGAAGTAACCGAAACGCTGACCGCTGAGTGCCAGCTGCAGTGTCTGGCCTATATTCTGGGTTGACACACCCAGCAGGTTTGCTTTGTCGCGGTTGATGCTGACTTGTATTTCAGGCTTGGTAAACTTGAGGTTCACATCGGCCATAACAAATGTGGGATTGCTGTTTACCTCGGCCATGAATGCAGGGAGTACTTCACGTAATTTTTCAATAGTCTGGGCCTGGATCACATATTGCACCGGCAAACCCATACGACGGCCTCCGAAGGTTGACTGCTGCATCACGTTTGCCCTGGCCTTGGTTTTATTTCGAACCTGGGCTGTAAGCTGATCGGCTATTTCCTGCTGCGACCTTTCCCTTTCATCGGGATTGGCAAGTACAATGCGGGCAGATCCGGATCCACTCCGAACCATGCTTTGTACAATAACGGCTTCAGGCACGGTGCGCTCAACCATTTTATCGATGTCTTCCACGTAATCCAGTGTGTATTCATAGGTCGATCCTTCGGGAGTAGTGGTATTGATATTGATCTGGGAGCGGTCTTCCAGCGGGGCCATCTCCGCAGGAATGTTTTTCCAGAGAATGAAAATCAAGACAATAGCAACCACAATGATCACCCTTGCCATATACTTCTTCTTCAGAAACGTATCCAATGAATTCTTGTAACCTTCGTTCAGCTTAACAAAAAAGTTCTCGGTAACCCTGAAAATCCATGTGTGTTTACTGTGAGGTTTCAGCATCTTGGTTGACAACATGGGTGTAAGTGTAAGCGCCACAAAAGCTGAAATGGCAACAGCTCCGGCCAATACGATACTGAATTCCCGGAAGAGTCTGCCGGTCATCCCCTCAAGAAACACTATGGGAAAGAAAACCGCTATCAGTGTAATGGTAGTGGCAATGATGGCGAAGAATATTTCGTTGGCGCCCTTGTGCCCTGCCTCAAGGGGTTCCATGCCACCCTCAATTTTAACGTAAATGTTTTCCATCATCACAATGGCATCGTCAACCACAATTCCAATGGCCAGCACAATGGCCAGCAAGGTGAGCACGTTGATGGTAAATCCGGCCAGGTACATGATGAAAAAGGCTCCGATCAGTGAAACAGGGATCACAATTATGGGAATCAATGTGGTTCGCCAGTCGCGCAGGAAAAAGAAAATGATGATCACAACCAGTCCGAATGCAATTAGAATGGTATCCACCACTTCCTTGATGGATGAACGGATGTACTGTGTATTGTCGAATCCAACCTCTACTTCAATATCATCAGGAAGGTCTTTTTTCATGAAGGCCAAACGCCTGTATACTTCATCGGCAATATCAATATGGTTGGCTCCGGGTTGCGGAATAATTGCGGTGGCCACCATGGGCACCCCATTCATTTTAAGGATTCCGCGAATGTCTTGAGGTCCCAGTTCAGCCCGGCCGACATCACTGATCCGGACCACCTGGTCACCCGATTGTTTGATGATGATGTTGTTAAATTCAGCAGGAGTGGTAAGCAGTCCCAATGTACGAATAGTCAACTCGGTGGTGTTACCCTCCACGCTGCCCGAAGGTAGTTCCACGTTCTCCCTGCTTATGGCATTGCGCACATCGAGGGGTGTCATGCCGTAACCTGCCAGCTTTGCCGGGTCGAGCCACAGGCGCATGGCATATCGCTTTTCTCCCCAGATCATTACCGCGCTGACACCGGGAATGGTCTGCAACTGCTCTTTCAAAGTGAGATCCGCCAGTTCTGAAAGTTCAAGTAACGAACGTTTTGTGCTTTTCACAGCAAGCATCATAATGGGTGATGCATCGGCATCGGCCTTGGCCACAACCGGAGGATCAACGTCACGGGGCAACAATCGTTGTGCCTGCGATACCTTGTCGCGTACATCATTTGCGGCAGTTTCCAGATCCACAGTAAGTTCAAATTCCACGGTGATGTTGCTGCCTCCCTGCCGGCTTACGCTGGTAAGTGTGCGGATACCCGGAATGCCGTTGATGCTTTGTTCCAGGGGTTCCGTTATCTGTGTTTCAATAACATCGGAATTGGCTCCCGGATAGGAAGTACTTACCGTTATAATAGCCGGATCTACGCTCGGAAACTCACGCACGCCAAGGTAGGTGAGCCCTATAAAACCAAACAGAATGATCACCAGTGAGAATACGGTGGTCATTACCGGTCGCCTGATACTCGTTGAAGAAAGACTCATACTCTTAAAAAATTAGTTTTTCACCACAACTGTATCCAACTTAACCGGCAAACCCTCCCTCAGCTGAAGAATCCCTGACGTAAGCAAGGTATCCCCGAATGCAAGTCCTTCTAATATCTGTATGAGTGCCTCGGTGCGCAAACCTGTTGTTACCTTAACTGTGGAAGCCTTCCCGGATCGGTAAACAAATACCTTTTCCCCTTCCATTTCAGGTATGAGCGCCTCAGTGGGTATGGCAATGGTGTTATCTATTTTCGAAAGCCTCATGGTGATGCTTGCAAAACGGCCCGGCTTGAGCTCCTCACGTGTATTCGGATATAGGGCCCTGACACCAATGGTGCGTGTATCAATATTTATTTTGGGATCCACTGCATATACCGAGGCCTTAAATACATTGTTGTTTCCGTCAATGGTAAATTCAATGGGGAAACCCGGCCTTACTTCGCTGGCATATCGTTCGGGAATGGAAAAATCAATTTTCAACGGACTTGTTTTAACCAGCCTGACAATTTTGGTGGCCGGGGTGGCATAGCTTCCCTCGCTCAACAATCGCAACCCAATGACTCCGTCAAATGGCGCTCTCAATTCAGTTTCGGCTATCCGAGCCTGAATCAGCAACAGATCGGCTTCAATCGCCTGCAATTCAGTGGCTACCTGGTCGTAACTTTCGCGGCTGATGGCATCTTTCTCCAATAAACTGCGCTGTCTAAATTCCTTCTCCTCAGCAAGTTTTTTTTGGGCCTGCAACTTAAGCAACTGAGCCTGCAATGGGCGGTCGTTCATTTTGGCCAACAGGTCACCTTTCTTAACCCTGGTTCCTTCATTAAAATGTATGGCCACAATTTTGCCCGAAGTTTCAAATGACAACTCCACCTCCTCATCGGGAAGGATGGTTCCTGAACTGTTTTTCATTTCGTTCATCTGAACAGGGGCAATCAGGTAACCGCTGACCGGCAGGATCTGCTGACCTCCTCCCCGCATGCGCATACCTGCGGGCGAACCGCCTTTGGCCTCCTTATTAAAAAACGGTTTGATCTTCGGATAAAAAATCATCACTGCAATCAGAACAACAATCAATGCGGTAATAATGTAACGGACCCTGCTTTTTTTCATCGTTTATA
>CAYTNC010000270.1:0-3612 GCA_964438935.1 uncultured Bacteroidales bacterium | reverse complement strand
TGACACCAGGCGGGGGTAAAACCTTTAAAAAAGTAATGCAGGGATTTGATCTGCTGGTGTTGCATGGCATTGACCCGGAAATTCTTTGCGTGGTGAATACAGTGAATGTGAAATATCCGCTTGAAGTGTACCGGTATTTCCGGCACCTTGGGGTTCCTTACATCACCTTCATTCCATTGGTTGAGCCGGTTAATTCAACCCGGTCAGTAAGCGAAAGATCAGTTCGGGCAGAAGACTTCGGTCATTTTCTTTGTGCCATCTTTGATGAATGGCTTGAAAAGGATATCGGTCGGGTGAAGGTGCAGATTTTTGAAGAAGCTTTGCGTACGGCGTTTCACCAGGAACATACGCTTTGCATTTTTAAACCCGAGTGTGGGAGAATACCAGTAATTGAACAAAACGGTGATTTCTATTCATGTGATCATTTTGTGAATCCGCAATACCGGTTGGGGAATATCCATGATATACCGCTGGAAAAAATGCTGGAAAGTGAAGCTCAAAAAGCATTCGGAAGGGCCAAGAAAGATAAGCTTCCTCAGTATTGTTGCAATTGTGAAGTGTTGGATATGTGCCACGGTGAATGTCCGAAAAACAGATTTATCGCAGCACCCAACGGAGAACCCCGATTGAATTACCTGTGCGCCGGGTACAAAATGTTCTTCAACCATTGCAAGCCGTTTGTGGATGCGGTTGCGAGGACCTTTGAAAAAGATCCAAGAGTCAAGAGCCAAGAGCAAAGGCCAACGGCCACTCAGCTACTTCAATTTTTCTTTGAAAAAGGCAATGGTTCTTTCCCAGGCTAATTTGGCAGCTTCGGCATCATAGCGTTCGGGGTTGGAGTCGTTGTTAAAGGCATGCTTGGCGCCTTCGTAAACGAAAATCCGGTATTCTTTGCCGGCTTTTTTCAATGCTTCTTCAAAAGCCGGAATACCTTCGTTAATGCGCGCATCATCGCCTGCAAAATGAGCCAGAATGGGGGCTTTAATTTTAGGTACATCTTCTGACGCCGGTGTGCGGCCGTAATAAGGAACAGCTGCATCAAGTCCGGGTTCATTTACAGCAACCTGGTTGGTCATGGCGCCTCCCCAGCAAAAGCCGGTGCAGCCTACCTTGCCGGTCGATAACGGGTGTGTTTTCAGGTATTTCACCGCAGCTACATAGTTTTTTGTAGTTGTTACGCCATCCAGTTCACGAATCATTGAGGCTGCCTTGCCATTGTCATCGGGGGTTCCTCCCAGGGATGAAAGAGCATCCGGAGCAATCGTCAGAAAGCCTTCCTGGGCGAACCGCAGCACAACATCGCGAATGTGCTGGTTCAATCCGAAAATTTCATGAACCACAATAACAGCAGGATAATTTTTCTCTTTTGCCGGCCTGGCCAGAAAGGCCTTCATTTCACCTGAAGCACCGGGGTAGGTGATGAATTCAGTTAACACGCCGCTTTTGTCTTTTTTCCCTTCGGCATCCGGAATTGAGTTGACTTCAGCTAAGGGAACATTGTGTTCATTAGTAAAAGAAAGCAGGGCAGCAGCTGCGGCCACACTGCCTGTATAGAGCGTCAGCTTCCTGAGAAAGTCGCGGCGACTTACCTCTCCGCGCCTGTAAACGTTAAACAGATCATTGATTTTGTTATCCATGGTAATATAGGTTTTATGTCAATGGAAACAACAGTGTACTCTGGTTCATTAAAAGGTACTGGCCATGGCTTTTACGGGATCAAGGCGTGCTGCCGAAACGGCAGGCATCAGTCCGGCTACCAGTCCCACTGCCGAACTGAACAACAACCCGAAAACAATATTGCCGGAACTCAGAAATATGTTGAAATCATTGGCCCGGGCAATAAAGGTGCCCAGGTAAATCATGATCAGACCGAGCATGCCGCCGATAACTGATAAAAGCACCGACTCATAAAGTACTTCAAGTATGATGTAGTAGTTTTTGGCCCCCAGGGCTTTTTGAATGCCAATGATGTTGGTTCTTTCCTTAACCGATACAAACATGATGTTGGCAATGCCGAAGGCTCCTACCAGTACGGCAAAGATGCCGATGAACCATCCGGCCAGATTAACCACCTTGAAGATCTGGTCGATCATGCCGCTCATCATGCTGGTTTCGTTGATGGCAAAGTTATCCTTTGACCTGGGGCTCAGCCTTCGGATGGATCGCATGGTCTGGCGTAGTTCCTGTTTGAATATATCGGCAGAAAGGCCTTCAACGGGTTTCACCCAAATCTGCGGTGAACTGTTATCGCTTTTCAGGTCGGTTGCCGTGGCCAGATAATCAATGGGTACCACAACCACTTCATCCACGCTTCCGCCGCCAAAAAGTGATTTGCCTTCTTTTTTGAACACGCCGATGATGTTGGTTTTCTTGTTTTTAAACTTAATGGAGCGTCCAAGGGGATTCACGCCGGGGAAAAGCTCTTCTGCCAGTTTATTCCCTATAACGCAGTTGTTTTTACCTGAATTGATATCGTAAGTTGAGAGGAACCGGCCACTTTGTATGTCGAAGCTGCGAATGGTTTCAAATTCTTCAGAGGATCCCCACACCATTATATTTTCGGCTTTGTTGTCGAGGTATTCAACATTGGTTTGCAGGATGGCGATAAAGCAGGCCGAATGTACATTTTCCATCCTTTTTTTCAGCTCATCATATTCACGCAGGGTGGCTACCGGCCGGTTCAGATATTCCCACCAGGCATATTCGGTACCGCTTTCGGGGGCCCATGGAAACTTTTCAATCACCATCACATCATTACCAAATGAGGCCATGGACTCTCTCATATTGGACTCCATGGAATCAAGAACGGTAAATACCGATACGATTGAAAAGATGCCAATGGTAACACCAAGCAGTGACAGGAAAGTGCGCATTTTATTGAGGATTACTGTGCGGTAAGCCGACTGCAAACTTTCGCGTATGATAAAATAAAAGCGCATGTTAAAGGCAGGATTATCTCAAACAAAGATAAGAAAGACCTGCAAATTTCTTAAAAAATTAATATCTTGTAGCGCCTGATGTGAGTTATTGTTCTGAGGCTCATTTAGGCATATTGCCTTATAAAACCGCAATTTAAAGCACAGCATTTATGAATAAAAAAATCAAAACCGCGTTGGTCTCGGTTTACTACAAAGATCACCTTGAGGAAATAGCCAGGAAACTGAATGAACAGCAAGTTTCGATAATTTCCACGGGGGGCACAAAAGAATTCATTGAAAAGCTTGGCATTCAGGTGACTGCAGTGGAGGAACTCACCGCCTATCCTTCAATCCTGGGCGGCCGGGTCAAAACCCTGCATCCGAAAGTTTTCGGGGGCATCCTGGCGCGGCTTGAAAACAAACAGGATGTCAAAGATATGGCCCAATACGATATCCATTCCATCGACCTGGTGGTTGTGGATTTATATCCTTTTGAAGAAACGGTTGCCAGCGGTGCAGGGGACGCGGACATTATTGAGAAAATAGATATCGGGGGGATTTCCCTGATCCGTGCTGCCGCTAAGAATTGTCAGGATGTGGTGATCATCCCTTCAAAGGAACAGTATCCTGTATTGTTGAATATACTGAATAATCAACAGGGGGAAACCACCCTGGAGCAACGCAGGAGTCTGGC
>CAYTNC010000269.1:0-3620 GCA_964438935.1 uncultured Bacteroidales bacterium | reverse complement strand
AATACTTCAATGCCTTCTCATATTCTCCCGTTTCCATATAAATATGGCCCAGGTATGCCTGAACCTGCAGGTTTTCGGGTTCCATCTTTTCAGCCTCGAGGTAGTATCCCACGGCCAGTTCAAATTCGCCTTTTTTACGGTAGCACCAGGCAATCCGTGTAATAAGCCAAAGCTTATTTTTGTCCAGCAGTTCTGCCTTGTGATAATACTCCAATGCTTTATCCAGATCGCCCAGCTGTTGGCTGCAATACCCAATCTTCTCAAACAATTCGTAACTGTGGTTTTTCTCCACAATCTGGCGGAAAATCAGCAGGGCATCCTGGTAATAGTTTTTTTCGAAAAAGAATTCACCAATGCTCCGGAGCACTTTCGGGTCATCAATCCACTTCTTAAAAAAGCCGGTTTCATAAATGGCAACCGGAAGCTTGAAAATGTCGTCAAATTCAGCACGCATCGGATGCAGCTTATAGAACCGGTACAGGTCGTGGAAATACTGTGTGATGATCACTTTGGTGCGTGCATCTGTATTGATCAGCTCATCATCGAGGGCCATTTCATTCATGGCTTTCAGTTCCATATTGAACAATTCCATTACCGTTGATTTCTGAAAATCGGGCATGTGCCGGATGTTCAAACAAAACGAGTATTTATCGGAGTTGCACAGAAAATTACTCCGCTCAATGCCTTCCCCGAATTGCTGTAGGTCGACCCCCCCGCTGACACCCTTGAAAGACGCAGATATATATTCATTTTCCTTATAAAAAGGCAGCAACCAATTGTTCACCTCATTGAAAAAATCAAACTGTTTGAGCATGGCAAAGGCTCCTAAAAATACGTCGGCACCTTCCATCTGAAGATTGGTAAATTCTTCGAGTTTGCTGTACACATCGGGAGCATCCTTAAAGACTTTTTCCCATTCCGGATTCTTTTCCTCCGGATTCATAGAAAGCATATTTTCAAGATCGAGCTTCTCCTCAAGTTTTGATTTGATCCGGATCATCTCCGGCAGAATTTCCTGCTGGATCTTTCGGGTAATTTTTTCTGTTTCCCGGGCTTTAACAAACTGCTGAATGATGATTTCAATGGTATTGTCAATTTGCCGGGTACCTTGCAAAGCCTTTAAACGCTGTAGAATTTCAGGATAATACTCAATCCGGCGGTCATAATACGCCAGTCCCAAAACCAGCCCAACCAGTGCACGCTGCCATACCTGATTCTGTCCGCTTTCATAAAAGCCAAATAAGAGGTCAATTTTATCACTGTCAAAATGGCGCAATAATGACAGGGTAAGACTGCTCACCAGGATGCATTTGTCATACCAGGCCAGGGCATTGGAGCCGGAAATTCTTCTAATCAATGCAGTTTCGGTATCTTTGAGCTTGTCGGAATGCCAGACAATCCGGAACAGAGCCCTTATGCTGTCCCTGTATTCCGCGCTGTCATAAATCAGGTCAGTTGCTGACTGTTCTCCGTCTTCCCTACGCGATTCATTCTGAAGAATCAGCTTTTCGAATGTTCTGGAAATATCGGACAAGGTACTCTCGGCAAGCGATTCAGGCATGATCTTCAGGTTGTAATAATTCAGCAGGTTGTTGTTCCGGATGATTTCCTCCTTCACATCATCGGCCAGTGCAATAACATCCCTGATCAGCCGCTGATACACCTTTTCTTTCTCTGGATCATCGCTATATTCAAATGCATATTTGAGCATATTAATATAGGTATCTGCGTGACCATCGAGTTGCAACCGGTAATCCCTGTTCCTGCAATGGTTGCATAAAAACTCAAGCGTATCCAGGGCATCCTTGATCCGGCTTTTGCCGATATAATCGAATACCTGAGTATATTTGGATTGAAGTTCCCGGTAATTCATGCCTGCATGTATTAATGAATTATGGGATGATCAAGATGCATGCCAAATTGCAGTTACTGCCACCTGGTTGAGGCTATAGACTATAGCCTAAAGTCTATGAATAAAACGCCCTTCTCTTTTTTGAGTAAAAAAACCTGTACAGCAGCACTCCTCCCACAAAGCCCCCGATGTGTGCCCAGAATGCAATACCTGTGGCATTGTCTGACAGCATGAGCGAGCTGGTACCGCTGAGCAGCTGTCCCAAAAACCAGATACCTATGTAAATGAGGGCCGGAATGGGTATAAACAAGGGGATGATGAAGATCGGGACCAGAGATACAATGGTGCTTTTTGGAAACATGAACATGTAGGCTGCCATAATGCCCGAAATGGCGCCGGAGGCGCCAATAGCCGGAACCGGCGAGTTGCGGTGCAGGATAAAATGGGTAAAACTGGCTATAATTCCGCAAAGTATGTAAAATACAAAATAACTCAGTTTGCCCATCCGGTCTTCCACATTGTCCCCGAAAATAAAAAGGATCCACATGTTTGAGATCAGGTGCAGCCAGCCTCCGTGCAAAAACATATTGGTAAAAAATGGCCTGAGCAGGGTAATCCTGAGTTCGTAAAGACTGTCGACTTCAGACAATCTCACCTGATCAGGAACCAGTCCATAGTTGAAGATCAACATCTCGGCCTGCTGGCTGTTGAGCACAAACACCTCAAACACAAAAACAGCCACATTGGTAACAATCAGCAGCCAGGTTACTATGGGAAAGCTCCGGGAGGGTATGGTATCGTGTAATGGAATCAACGTGATTTACATTTGGCTGGTTCGCATTGTAAATATAAAAAAATGCAGATTACCGCGCAATGTACTAACGAAGTACGAAATGCTTTTTGTATTTCAGGCAGATACGCTGTGCCAGATCGCGGCTTGATTTCAGTGAGGGTGGCAACCCGCCTCCCGGAGCGGTCCAGTGGCCGCAAAAATAAAAGCCTGACAATCCGGGCAATTCCATGTCTACCGGTGTTGCAGCCAGAAGGTCTTTACCCGGCATCCAGCCCTGAACACTGCCCATCCAGTTATTGGTATACCTGTGGTAAGTAGCCGGGGTAACAACATCCATTACCTCAACCGACTGCCGGAGTCCCGGAACCTTTCTGTCCAGTTGGTCAAGGATCTGTTCAGCAAATTGTGTTTTGCGCTTGATGTATTGGTCATAGTCCCCTGCTCTTAGACTAATCCAGTACTCACTGTTACTAGTGTAGAGGCTGGCAGCAATGACGGTCTTGTCTTTGGGTGCCAGGTCCGGGTCATAATGGTAAAAATGAAGTTCCATGCGCCTATATTCAGTGCCGTCAGGCGAAAAAGCGGGAGTTTCAATCGGAAACTTAATCAAATGGGGCTGTTCTTTATAGGTTTTATTCACTCCAAGCAATACCATAAATACAGAAGGATACACCTTGGGCTTGGTGTTTGTGGCCAGATCCAGGATTTTCCTGTCGACAAATTTACCTTCCAATGCTTCAAAAACAGTATGGTGCCAGTCTGCAGCAGAAATGACAAGATCAGCCTGTACTTCTTTTCCGTTGTTCAAAACAAGTCCTTTGGCTGCCGACTCGTGTGTAACAATGCGTTTCACAGGCGAATTGTAATGAATTTTGCCTCCCAGCGAACTATAGCGTGTTGCAATATGGCTTATGAATTTCAATGACCCGCCAATGGGATAACCTGCACTCTTTTTATCGAAAACCGACAGGGGCA
>CAYTNC010000268.1:0-3624 GCA_964438935.1 uncultured Bacteroidales bacterium | reverse complement strand
TCGCTCACCCATCTTTCCGCTGACGACCTGGTTGCCCAAAAGCACCTGAATCAGGCGAAAAAAAGGCTTTTTGAACTGAACCGTGAGTCACAACCACCAAAAATTTCGCTGGTTGAACCAACCGTATTTGCCGATTCCACGCTTAAAATTGCCAAAAACAAAAAATCCCTTGCAATCCGCGGTAAAATTAATGACGCCAGCGAAATCGGACAGGTTTTGGTAAACAAAGTGCCGGTTGCTTTTTTCAAAAGCGGTGAACAGTATGAATTTGCTGCTGATGTTGATGTTGTGGTAACCGACTTTGTTACGGTACAGGTGAAAGACATTTATGACAACCAGAAAAACAATACCTATACAATTACCCGCACCGAAATTGATCCTCCGGGCATTGCCATCATTGCGCCCTATGCCAGCGACAACGGCGAAATATACCTGGATACCGACAATGCCAACCTGTATATTGAGGGAAATATTTCCGATGAAAGCAACATCAGATCGATTCTGATTGATGGTGTTGCCGCCAGCTTCATGCTGGACGAACTGAATCCAAAATTCACGGCCACAATCAACGTGGCCAACAAGAACAAATTCAGTGTAACTGCCACAGACACCTATGGAAACGATACCACCATGAGCTTTGTGCTCAACCGCGAGGGCGTTTCTTTACTCGAAGCCAACCCGATGGGGCGCACCTGGGTTATTTTCATTGAGAATTCAAATTATGAGACCTTCCCCAGTTTGGACGGACCGGCCAAGGATGTTACGCTCATGCGGTCGGCATTGGCCCGATACGATGTTCATAAGGTGATACACAAACAGGACATGACCAAGAAGGAAATGGAACGATTTTTCTCCATTGAACTCAGGGACCTGCTCCGCAGTAATAAGGTAAATGCCCTGCTCGTTTGGTATGCCGGCCATGGCAAGTTCATTAACGAAACCGGATACTGGATTCCTGTGGATGCCAGGCGCGATGATGAATTCACCTATTATAACCTCAATGCCCTCAGGGCTTCGCTGCAATCATACGCGAGCTACATAACGCACAACCTGGTGATCACCGATGCCTGTGAATCGGGCCCCACATTCTACCAGGCCATGCGTGAAACACCAAAAGAAAGGAATTGCAACGACTGGGAAGCGGTTAAATTCAAGTCGTCACAGGTATTCTCTTCCGCAGGCTACGAGCTGGCAGTTGACAATTCTCAATTCACCAAAACTTTTGCCAATACGCTCGCCAACAATCCCAATGCCTGCCTGCCCATTGAATCCGTTGTGAATAAGGTGAATGCAGCCGTGTCGCAAAGCAACCAGCAAAAGCCCAAGTTTGGAAAAATAACGGGACTGCAGGATGAAGACGGTACCTTTTTCTTCATGTCTAAAAACAAATAATTCGGGAAGCGCTGCGGAAACTCACACCTCAACATGCAAACCACAAACTTTCAGCCTTTCTCCCGGCTTCGCCTGATCACAGGGTTGTTCCTGATCATCTCGGGGACGCTGAACCTGAGTGCGCAGACATATTATTTTGACAATTACAGCACACAACAGGGTTTTGCATCCAAAGTATATTCAATTATTCAGGATAAAAGCCATTATGTGTGGTTGGGAACACCATCGGGCGTTTCAAAATTTGACGGAACCAGGTTCATTTCTTATTCACAGGATAAGGGACTTGCCGAAGGAGGAGTGAGGGTACTGTTCATTGATTCCGGCAATACCCTGTGGCTTGGCCATGAAGGAGGAGGAATCACCCGCTGCATGGGCAAAACATTTGAAAAGATATCACTTACGGATTCCAGTTTAAAGTCGAATATCACCTCCATCACACAGGATCAGGATGGTCAGCTGTGGATTACCAGTGAATCAGATGGCATTGTAGTGATCAGGAATCCTCAGGATCCTGCTCAGTTTTTGGAACAAGAACACTTTCTGAAAGGCAAAAATCTCTGGCACCAGGTATTTGGCAGTTTGCTTACCCGCAATGGCGACTTGTATTTCATAACCAATGTAGGCATCCGAAAATACAATAAAACAAAGCATTCATTTGAGATTTTTGCTCCCAAAGGCTTGTCAACTTATTTCAGCATTGCCACTGCGTTTGAAGACAGTCGCGGCTATCTGTGGTTCGGAACCTATAACGGAGGCCTGATTATGATGAATCCCCATGATATGTCGTTCCACGAATTTGACAAAAATGACGGACTGGCTTCCAACTGGATCACATCAATCACCGAAGACAGCAAGGGCAACTTATGGGTTGGCCATTGGAAAAATGACTACAACCCGGGAGGAATCAGCCGTATTGATAAGGATATGCAGATTAAGGTGTTCAATACATCCAACGGGCTGCACGACGATCGGATCTGGTGCATCCGGGAAGATTATGAAGGCAATATGCTGATCGGCACTACCGACAATGGTCTGGAGATATTCAAAGGGGAGCAGTTTGTTAGTTTTACCAAACGTGACGGCCTTGCAGATAACCTGGTTAAAGCCATCATCGAGGAGCCTGAAGGCATCATCTGGTTTGGAACAAGCGACAAAGGCATCTCTGTTTATAACATTACCGGTAAGGACCCGAAATTTCGTCATTTCAACCAGGATAATAGCTTCATCAGCA
This sequence comes from uncultured Bacteroidales bacterium, assembly GCA_964438935.1. Taxonomy (GTDB): domain Bacteria; phylum Bacteroidota; class Bacteroidia; order Bacteroidales; family UBA10428; genus UBA5072. The sequence goes on along the minus strand of CAYTNC010000268.1, from coordinate 1,001 downwards.
ATCAGATAAAGGTTTTCAAAAAAGACAGAAACAACAACATCTGGATTGGTACTTCCGAACAGGGTGTTCTGCTTTATAAAACGGCACAGAAGAGATTCATTTCGCAACCCGGTATTAATGAGAAGATCACCGCATACCAGCAAATGCTTTCAAAAAGTGTGGAGGCACTTGAAATCGACCGGAACGGTCATCTGTGGATCGGCACCATTGAAGGATTGATTGAGTATGACATCAACAGGGATCAGTATATAACCACCTACACCCAGGGAGACGGACTGGCAGGCAACAGTATCCGTGCACTATTCGCTGATTCAGAAGGCAGGCTGTGGATAGGTGCCGGCGATAATAAGGGACTGACCCTCCTGGATAAGGGCGTTTTCACCCTGATCAAAAGCACGGGGAAAATCACACCTACCTGCATCACCGAAGATAAAGAGGGAAAAATCTGGGTGGGAACTGATTCAAAAGGTCTGCTGGTTATTGATCAGGATGACATTAAAAAATATACCGTAACAGATGGAATGCTTTCAGATCAAATCAACCTGTTGTACTGCGACTCACACAACAACGTGTATGCAGGCACCAATATGGGTTTGAATAAGATTGACCAGCACAGCAATAAAATTCTTTCCTATACAAAAAGGGCAGGATTTACAGGTATTGAAACCAAAGAAAACGCATCCTGCATGGACAACAAGGGTTTTCTCTGGATTGGAACTGCAGCAGGTGCAATCAGGTGCAACCTGGAAATCCTGGCGCAGGAAGACACGGCAAAGCCCGGCATACGAATCACCCAGATGCTGGTAAAAGGCGATACCACAGAAATGAACAGTGCCCGGAAATTCAAAAGCAACCAGAATGATATCCTTTTTGAATTCAACAGCATCAGCCTTTCCAACCCCGAAGGAATCAATTACCAGGTAATGCTCGAAGGTTATGATGAAGACTGGCTTGATCAGAAGAATTCGGGTATTAAAACCTACAACAAGGTTCCTCCGGGC
>CAYTNC010000267.1:2412-3633 GCA_964438935.1 uncultured Bacteroidales bacterium | reverse complement strand
AAAGGCTTGATCCTGGTGGATACCAAATATGAATTCGGTAAAAAGGATGGCACGATCTACCTCATTGATGAGATCAACACACCCGATTCATCCCGGTATTTTTATGCCAATGGTTATGATGAGCGGTTGCAGAAAGGCGAGCAGCAGAAGCAACTTTCAAAGGAATTTGTGCGTCAGTGGCTGATTGAGAACAATTTTCAGGGAAAAGAAGGTCAGGTGGTGCCCGAAATGACAGCTGATTTTGTCAGCCAGGTTTCCGAACGCTATATTGAATTGTATGAGAATATTATCGGCGAGGAATTCGAAAAGGCCGAAAATGTGAATATCCAAAACCGGATTGAAACCAATATCCGCCGGGCGTTACAACAATTGAAATAAATGGTTATTTCCCCCGTTTCATCGGATTTTCAATAATATATTGTTTTATCCGTTGATACGATTCGTCATCACGTATAATGTGTTCATGATAATTTCGTTGCCACAATTTCCGATCAAATGGTTGCCAACCATTTGATTTTACATTCCGGATATATTCATTTGTTGACATCGTTTTAACCCATTGAATCACACGATGTAGGGGCGAACCCATGTGTTCGCCCTCAACCCCGAAAAATGGGGGTATGTCAATTGATTTTTCGCAATCAATTGATTGCGAAAAATCAATTGAATGGGTTGAACCAATTGGTTGTGATGGGGCAATTGATTGGTTTGCATCAATTGATTGGTTTGCATCAATTGATTCGTTTGCATCAATTGGTTGGGGTGGGGCAATTGATTGGTTGTTAATTGGGCAGGCACGTGGGTCTGCTGGGCAGACACATGGGTCTGCCCCTACCGGACCGTTCGGATTACCGGAAATATTGGAACCAATTGAACCACCGGACCCGGTGTTGATTATTATTGCATGCAAATGATCTGGCATGATAACATATTCATCTAATATGATGTCACTGAATTTTTCCGGAATTTTCTGCAACCATTTATCAATCATATTTCCGGCATCATTGTTTATCATGACGTTATTATTGATTTCACCTAACATGCATTGATGATGTTTCATACATATTGTCACAAAATACATCCCGTTTTGTGCATAATTGTAATTATGCAAACGAATACTGCGACGATGATGATGATTTTTATCGTACATAACCCAACGTGATTTCTGTTAACCCAACATGACAAAATAACACGGGCAGGCCCATCGGCCTGCCCATTTAA
>CAYTNC010000267.1:0-2312 GCA_964438935.1 uncultured Bacteroidales bacterium | reverse complement strand
TGTTAACCCAACATGACAAAATAACACGGGCAGGCCCATCGGCCTGCCCATTTAATTGCTATTTCTTAATAACCGTTTTTTGTCCGGTGTATTTTATTGTTAATGCCGGTTTGGCATCTGGTGTAAACCCAACCGGTTTTTCTTTTGAAACCCACACCACATTAATAGTACGTTCTTCCAACATACCCTCATAGCCACCCTGGCGATCGCCAATAGTTAATTCTCCGGTTCCGTCGGAATAGGCAACGGGTATCAGGCTGTATTGCCCCTTTTCATAATCATAGGTTGTACCCTCATCCTCATACAGGCTAAAACTGCCATCAGCCCCGGCGTAAACATACAGTGTAACCGGATCGGCAGGCTTCTGGGTGGTGTATTCAATTTCGGGACCCACCGGTACAATTGAACCTGCCCTGACATATAAGGGCATTCTTTCATAGGGCGCAGGAACTGTAAGTTTTTGTCCCCCGGCTATGTATTTTCCTGTGTAAAAGTCATACCATCCTACGGCAACCGGGAAATACACCTCACGCTCCCGGGCCTTGTAAACATGAACCGGGCATACCATAAAGGCCGGACCAAACATATACTGGTCAGCAATATTGTAAACCCGGGTATCATTGGTGAAATCCATGGCCAGACCGCGCATCATGGTGTAATCGTTCAGCCAGGTCATGCCCGCAAGGGAATAAATGTAAGGCATCAGCCGGTAGCGGAGCTTGTCGTAATAAACAATGGTTTTGTAAGCAGGATGACTTTCGGGGGCCAGGTTGAAAACTTCGCGGAACGGATACTGGCCATGAGCACGGTATAAAGGTGCGAATGCCCCATACTGGGTCCAACGGGCATTCAATTCGCGCCATTCGTCCATGTCAGCGCTTCCTTCTTTTGCCGACACATAGCGGTTTTCAACGCAGAAGCCTCCAATGTCCATGGTCCAGTATGGATTACCTGCCATACAATAATTGATTCCTGCTGGTATCTGGGCTCTCATATCTTCCCAGCGTGTAGCAATGTCTCCGCTCCAGGTGGCAGCTGCATAACGTTGCAATCCGGCAAACCCCGACCGGGTAAGCAGAAACGCGCGCTGGTTCGGATACGATTCACGCGAACCTTCATAAATACCCTTGGCATTCATCAGGGCATAGGCGTTGAAGTATTGTGCAGAAGGTCCAAGTGAAGTGGGATTCATCAGCTGTTTGCGGTAATCGATGCTGGAATTCGATTGAATATCCGGCTCTGAGGCATCCATCCACCAGGCATCAATGCCCAGCCCGTCGAAATGATCGTGCATCTGTTTCCAGAACAGTTTTCTGGCTTCAGGATTGTAAGCATCATAGAATGATCCGATGTAGCCACGGCCCACCCAGTCGCGGATGCTGTCTTTCACTGCCTGCCGGTACATGGCACCCATGGCATCCAGTTCCTTGTAATGTTCCGTGGTATGGTAAAATTTGGGCCATACCGATATCATCAGACGGCCGTTCAGTTGGTGTACTTCATCGATCATAGCTTTCGGATCAGGGAAACGGGTTGCATCAAATTCATGACTGCCCCAGTTGTCTTCACGCCAGTAAAACCAGTCGAGTACAATATTATCAATAGGGATGTGCCTTTTTCTGAACTCCTTCAGGGTATTCAACAATTCGTCCTGAGTTTTATACCTTTCCCGACTCTGCCAGAATCCCATGGCCCATTTGGGCATTACCTGCGCTTTCCCGGTAAGAGTGCGGTAACCGCTGATTACCTCGTCCATGCTGTTGCCATGAATGAAATAGTAATCAAGCTGATCACCCATTTCCGACCAGAAGGAAATTTTCTGCTGCGCAGCCGGATCAACCGGTGTGAGCACCCGCAAACCAATGTATGAAACGCCTCCGTCGGGCTTCCACTCCATTTTTATGCTGTACTTTTCACCCTGTTTCATGGCTATACTGAACTTAGAAAGGTTCGGGTTCCAGGCTGTTCTCCATTTTTCTGTAAGCAATTGCCCGTTGATCCATATCTTCGTGTATCCGGCATAATACAGCCCAAAATTGTAAGTGCCCGTTTCAGGAGCCTCGATCTGACCCTCCCAGGTGATCATCGATCCATAGAACCTAAAATCTTTCGGGAAATTTTTGATGGTTTCCAGGTTTTCATAGTTGATTTCCTTTTCCTGATGCCTGAGAAATACCTTTGCCGGATCACTGTTCTCGTAGTAAGTAGCTGTTAATCCGCCTTCCTTGCCGTCGGCATCATAAAGTTTGAAAACGGTAAGTTGACTGAATTCGCCCGGATTGCCATAGCGGGTGAGCGAATAATTATCCCAA
>CAYTNC010000266.1:0-3662 GCA_964438935.1 uncultured Bacteroidales bacterium | reverse complement strand
AGTTTGAGCAGTTTGTTGCTGGCCTGATCATTCATTTTTTCGGGCTGCCAGATGATGACCACCTTGAAGTCTGATTCAAATGACTTCAGAAAGAGTTTGGCTGACAGCTTTTTGCTTTCCTCGGTGCTGATCATGCCCTGCTTGTTCTCCATATCGATAAAGTCATACCATTGTGTGAGCCTTCCGTAAGGATTACTGAGCAGAAAACTTCGCCAGTCGGTAATAAAATCTTCACTGGTTACCGCATCCCTGTCCATATTCCGGGTCTTATTCACCGGGTACACAAAATGCAGATCGGGATGGATGTACTTGTTTACTTTATTGCAACTGGGGCAGGTTCCGCAGGCATCACCGGCATTTCTTGCTGTGCATAGGATATAACGTGAGAAAGCCAGGGCAACAGGTAAAGCCCCGGCACCTTCGGGACCAAAGAACAACCAGGCATGACTTACCCTGTTTTCTTTAACAGTTTGAAGCAGCCTTTTCTTTAAGGCTTCGTGTCCGATGATATCTCTGAAATACATTCGTATGAACCCGTGTTCAGGCGTTTAAAAGTGCGAAACGGCCAAAGGTAATTAAAATAGTTTTTTATCTTTGCTCAATTAATAACTCAACAACAATCAACATGCAAACGATAGATAATTTCAGCTTTAAAGGAAAAAAAGCAATTGTACGTGTTGACTTCAATGTACCGCTAAACAAGCAAACCTTTGAAGTAACAGACGACACCCGTATCCGGGGCGCGTTGCCTACCATCAAAAAAATTCTGAGCGACGGTGGATCAGCCATATTGATGTCGCACCTAGGCCGGCCCGATGGAAAAGTACAGGATAAATACTCGCTGAAACATGTTGTACCTGCAGTTGAAAAAGTAACCGGTAAAACCGTTAAGTTTGCTGGTGACTGCATGGGTGAAAACGCCAAAAAGATGGCCGCTGAACTGAAGCCCGGCGAAATCCTCCTGCTTGAAAACCTTCGTTTTTACGAAGAAGAAGAAGGAAAGCCCTATTCTCTTGCTGAAGATGCCACAGATGAGCAAAAGAAGGCTGCCAAGGCCAAGGTGAAAGAAAGCCAGAAGAACTTTGTGAAGCAATTGGCCGGCTATGCCGATTGTTACGTGAATGACGCTTTCGGAACCGCTCACCGGGCGCATGCTTCAACTGCTCTTGTAGCAGATCTCTTCCCCGATGATAAAAAAATGTTCGGCTACCTTATTGTTGCCGAGCTTGATGCTATGGATAAAGTGCTCCGTTCGGCCCACAAACCTTTTACTGCCATCATGGGTGGTGCCAAGGTGTCGGATAAAATACAGGTGATTGAAAACCTGCTGCCCCGAATTGACAACCTGATTATCGGCGGTGGTATGACATATACTTTTATTAAGGCCCAGGGCGGTAAAATAGGCAATTCACTTTGTGAGGCCGATAAGCTTGACCTGGCACTCAGCATCCTGGAAAAAGCAAAAAGCAACAATGTGAAGGTTTATCTTCCGGTTGACGCAATAAATGCCGACAAGTTTGATGCCGAAGCGGCAACCCGGAAATCGAAGATTAATGAAACCCCCGATGGCTGGATGGGTTTGGATATCGGAGAAGAAACCATCAACATATTCAGCGAAGTAATCGGCAACTCCAAAACCATACTTTGGAACGGCCCTATGGGTGTTTTTGAAATGCCTAAATTTGCCGCAGGTACATCAGCCGTTGCCAAAGCAATTGCCGATGCAACTGCCAAAGGCGCTTTCAGCCTCATCGGCGGAGGCGACTCGGTGGCTGCCATCAACAAGAACAAACTGGCCGATAAGGTAAGTTATGTTTCAACAGGCGGCGGAGCTATGCTGGAATATATTGAAGGAAAAGAACTTCCTGGTATTAAAGCCATTCGCAAGTAAGATCCGGCTTTTTACCTGTTCCTGTATGATGCCCGTTCTGGCTTGTGTTGAGTCATAACGGGCATTGTTTTTATTTTTGAGATGTTGCTATTAATAAATCCTGATATACTATGAAGCATACCAATATTGCCATCCTCGGCGGAGGCAACCTGGGGACCTCGCTGGCAAAAGGACTGGTTGGATCCGGCCAGTTTACCTATGACCAACTCATACTTACCGAAAAAAGAGAATCCCGTTTAGAATATTTAAAAAGCCAGGGATTTCAGGTTACTGATAACAACCGGAAAGCGGTCAGTAAATCCGGAATCATTGTGATGTCAGTGAAACCGCAACAATTCAGCTTGCTTGCCGAAGAAATAAAAGACGCGCTGGTTCCGGGGCATATACTAATTTCTACAGTTACAGGTACTACTTTCAAAGATATCGAAGGAATTCTCGGCAAATTCCCCATGCTCAGGATCATGCCCAATACCGCACTGGAAATTTGCGAATCCATGACCTGCATTGCTTTTAAAAACACCTCACCGGAACAGGAATCTTCTTTACAGGAACTGTTTGATAAAATGGGTAAAACCCTGGTAATACCCGAGGATATGATGGATGCTGCAACGGTTGTGGGTGCCTGCGGAATTGCCTTTGCGCTCCGGTTCATGCGGGCCATGTCGCAGGGTGGAATTGAAATAGGTTTTAACTCGGAAATGTCGCAGCTGATAACCGCACAAACTGTAAAGGGAGCTGCACAGCTTATTGTGGAAACAACCAATCATCCTGAAAAAGAGATTGACAAGGTGACAACTCCACAGGGCATCACCATATCCGGCCTGAATGAAATGGAACACCAGGGACTCAGCTCAGCTGTGATCAGGGGACTGATTACATCTTACAACAAGCTGGGTGCACTGGCATCAAAACAGCATAAAACGGGCAGGGAATAAACGAATCGTTTAGAATATCTTATTTTTGTTCAACGAAACGGAGCACTTATGAGTACAATCGAAAATTTCCCGAACCACCTTCTTAAACAATACAACAGTTTCCAGAAGGAAATTCCTTCCATGACCAAGTCGCATCGTTTTATCGACAACCTGATTTACTTACTCTTTCCTTTCAAAATTGATAAAAAGTGCTCGCTCCCTCTTATTGAACTTAACCTGGCTCAATTACAACTTGATTTCAAAGACCTGCTCAATCCGCTTGAAACCATTCTGGACAAACCGGTGAATGAGATCTCCACCCTCTTTTTTTCAGAAATTCCTGCTATATATGAAAGTCTGATTGAAGATGCCCAGCTCTTTGTAGATTTTGACCCGGCAGCCCGCTCGCGCGAAAGCGTGATTCTTTATTACCCCGGCTTCTATGCTATTTCTGTATACAGGCTTTCGCATCAGCTGTTCGGATTGAAAATACCTTACCTTCCCCGCATGATCTCTGAATATGCCCACAGCAAAACCGGCATTGACATTCACCCGGGAGCCCTAATTGGCAAGCATTTCTTTATTGACCATGGAACCGGTATTGTGATTGGTGAAACCACCATCATTGGCAACAATGTTAAAATTTATCAGGGAGTTACCCTGGGTGCTGCATCAGTTGATAAAAGCATGAAAGGAAAGAAACGGCACCCCACCATCGAGGACAATGTGATTGTTTATTCAGGAAGCACCATACTTGGAGGGGATACCGTCATCGGGCATGATACAGTGGTAGGCGGAAACGTATGGCTTACCAAAAGTGTTGCTCCCTTTTCCATTGTTTACCACGAAAGCAAAGT
>CAYTNC010000265.1:0-3729 GCA_964438935.1 uncultured Bacteroidales bacterium | reverse complement strand
ATTGAGCACCGCTTTTGCTTCGGCTTCAAAGATCTTTCGTACCTCTTCAGTCATTGTGAATGGATAAAAGTAAGGTGCAAATATAGTAATAAACTTACTGGGGTGTCACCTGTTAATCCATGCTACAAAAAACGTATAAAAATACGATGCAAATGCAAAAATTTTTACATTTGTCATGTTCATAATTATTACTTAACAATCTGAAATGAAAAAATCGGGATTTTATACCGCAATACTGGTTGCCCTGCTGGGTTTAACTGCAACCAGCATACAAGCCCAGGAAGAAGAAAAGACTTCGAATTTCGAAACAGGTGCTGATATTTTCTCAAGCTATGTGTGGCGTGGTAGCAAATTAGCGGGACCTTCCTTTCAGCCCTCGATGAGCTATTCTACCGGTGGACTTACCATTGGTGTCTGGGGCTCTTTTGATTCACAGGGTTATGCCGAAGCCGATCCGTATATCTCCTGGTCGTTTCCGTTTGGCTTAAGCCTGGGTGTTACCGATTATTATTTTTGTGATCAGAAACTCTTTGAAACATCTGACAGCATTGGCAGTCATGCCCTGGACCTGAACCTGGGCTTTGAAACAGGCGGACTCTCGCTGAGTGCAAATTATATAGTGAATGAAGCCGGTGGTGCCGGATCTGTTGGTGGCGACATGTATTTCGAGGCAGGTTATGATTTCGGAAATTTCAACATCTTCCTGGGAGCAGGCGACGGATGGCATACTGAGGAAGGTGATTTTCAGATCTGCAATATAGGCATCGGCACTTCCAAAGAAATAAAAATAACCGAAACCTTCAGTTTGCCGGTAAGCGGACAGGTTGTGGTAAACCCCAACACGGAACAGCTTTTTGTGGTGGTCGGGTTTACCCTCTGATATGAAAGATTTTTTTTTGAGGCAGCAGTGCACTAACCTATTGTGCACTGCTGCTTTGATTTTTTTACGTTAACTGGTAATTTATAGAAATTTTTATATCCAGTGGCATTAGCCGCAACTTCCTTGTCAGATTCAACGGAAAGTGTTTCTCCCGCGGTCTTATACCCGTGAATCATTCATTTGGCACAGCCCTGTCTGCTACCAGGTCAATTGGTTTGCAGTCTTCTTTTTACCCGAAGAGCTCAAGTATGGTTGTTCCGGGATGGCCCCTGCATGTCTCCATAGTCGGATTTATGTAATTGAAAAATATCACTACTGTCCGACAAAAATTTATATCGTCCCATACGGGACTTAACTTTAAATGTTAATCCATTATCTACCAATATGATGTCCCTACGGGACGGTTCCGTTAGAGCCTGTCCCTCTTTTGCGGGAAACCAAATATGGGTAGAAAAGAAAAGCCACCTCTCAAGTCTCAAAGTCCCGTAGGGACGCCATAAATATTGGTCTTTATATAATTTGAAAAATTTTACCCGGACAACAATAGAAAAATATATAATATGGGGTATCAGACAAAAAATACGTAAAAAATAAATAAAACAATATAAAAAGAGGGGTAAGAAATGTAAAAAGAATATAAAAAGTAAAATAAACCCCTAAATAAATAGGGTGTAAAAAATAAATATATATATTTGTCCCAGAAAAAATAATTATTCACTTAAAACTCTAGGTCATGAAAAAGCTATGGTTACTTTTTGCAGCAGTGGTTGCCTTATTAATTGTATCAGCAAATCAACTGCAGGCGCAGGACGAGGAAAAAGAATCAAATTTCAGCGTGGGTGCCGACGTGTATACCAATTATGTTTGGAGAGGCTGTAAACTGGGAACAGGTCCCTCGTTTCAGCCCGGTATAAAATACGTAACCGGGGGCTTGACTTTGGGGGTATGGGGCGCATTTGACGCTGCCGGGTATACCGAAGCGGATCCCTACATTTCCTATTCATTCCCGTTTGGCTTGAGCCTGGGGCTCACCGATTATTACCTGCCCGGCCTGGAAGCCTTTGATTTTTCGGACTCCACCGGAAGTCATGCATTGGAACTCAATGCCGGTTTTGCGGTTGGTGGGTTAAGCCTTAGTGCCAACTACATTGTGAACGAAGCTGGCGGAGTTGCATCCACCGGGGGCGATATGTATTTCCAGGCAGGATACGCTTTCAAGTATTTCAACATTTTCCTTGGGGCTGGTGACGGGTGGCATACATCCGACGGGGAGTTTGCAGTTTGTAACCTGGGATTGGGAACCAGTAAAGAAATCAAAATTACCGATACGTTCACTGTACCAGTTACCGGCCAGGTGATTCTGAATCCCGAAAAAGAGCAGTTATATGTAGTTGTCGGATTCTCATTATAAGTTCCAAAAGTTATACGGATTTGCTTTAACCAATATAAACCTAAAGTTAGGCCATTCAAAAAAAATCCCCGGTTTTGCCGGGGATTTTGTTATTGCGGTTTTGGATAATTTTCAAGTTCTTTCATGTTTTTGAAAAGTTCCTTATCCGACATTTCATGCTTTACCAGCTTACCGGTCAGGTACTTGTCGTACCCTACCATATCCATCAAGCCGTGTCCGCTGAAGTTGAACAGGATTACCTTTTCCTTGCCTTCTTCCTTTGCTTTTTTGGCTTCCCTTATTGCACCTGCTATAGCGTGCGTAGTTTCCGGTGCGGGAACAATACCTTCGGTACGGGCAAATAAAATACCTGCCTCATAACACTCAATCTGGTCAATAGACATGGGGTTGATCAGTTTATCTCTCAAAGCTGCAGAAACAAGAGGACTCATGCCATGATAACGCAGTCCGCCTGCATGAATGGGTTCAGGTATAAAATTGTGTCCAAGTGTATACATGGGTAGCAAAGGAGTCATTTTTGCGGCATCGCCATGATCATATAAAAAGGGCCCGCGTGTTAGGGTAGGGCAAGAGCTTGGTTCAACGGGAATAATGTCAATTTCTGCACCATGTATTTTATCATAAATAAATGGAAAAGAAATACCGGCAAAATTGCTGCCACCACCAACACAGGCGATAACGGTATCGGGTTTCTTTTCACCAAATTTAGCCAGCTGTTTCTTTACTTCCAGCCCGATAATGGTTTGGTGCAACATAACATGGTTCAGCACACTGCCCAGGCTGTAACGGGTTTTGCCTTCGGGATCGCTAACAGCAGCTTCCACAGCTTCGCTGATGGCAATACCCAAACTGCCAGGAGTATCCGGCATTCTGGCAAGAATTTCCCTGCCGGTGTTGGTTTCGTTACTCGGACTGGCGATGCAGGTGGCGCCATAAGTGTTCATCAGCAATTTGCGGAAAGGTTTCTGGTCGAAACTAATGCGAACCATGAACACCTTACATTCCAGGCCAATCAATGCACATGCCTGTGAAAGAGCGCTGCCCCACTGACCGGCACCTGTTTCGGTAGTGAGCTTGGTAATCCCAAATTGTTTATTATACCAGGCCTGCGCAATGGCTGTATTCAGTTTGTGACTGCCCGCAGGCGAAACACTTTCATTTTTGTAATAAATTCTGGCAGGAGTTTTCAGCGCAGCTTCAAGTTCATAAGCCCTTACCAGTGGTGTCGCACGGTATAATGACAACATTTCAAGTATCTCTTCAGGGATGTCAATCCAACGCTCGGTGCTGACTTCCTGCTCAATGAGATTCATTGGAAATACCGGTGCCAGCATTTCCGGAGATATGGGTTTGCCATTGGGTCCAAGCGGTGGTTGCATGGGAGTGGGAAGATCGGGAGCCAGGTTGTACCATTGCCTTGGCATTTCATTGGCCTCAA
>CAYTNC010000264.1:0-3737 GCA_964438935.1 uncultured Bacteroidales bacterium | reverse complement strand
GAAGGACAAATGCAGAAGAAAGGCACACCTACCATGGGCGGATTGATCATTTTGATATCCATAATTATCCCGGTTCTGTTGTTTGCCAACCTGGGCAACATATACATCCTGCTCATGCTATTCATCACTGTTTGGTTGGGGTTTGTGGGATTTGTAGATGATTACATCAAGGTGTTCAGGAAAAACAAGGAAGGTCTGCGCGGAAAATTCAAGGTATTTGCCCAGATCATTGCCGGAATTGTTGTTGGCCTTACACTGCATTTAAACAATGATATTGTGGCTCGTGAAAAAGTACTGGATGCAGCAGGTAACCCCATTACGCGGATTGAGAAAGGCGCCGAAGGTGAAAAATCAGTCATTGCCTATGTCACCCGTGAAGTGAAATCCACTAAAGTGAACATGCCGTTCTTCAAAAACAATGAATTCGATTACGCCATGCTGGTTGGGTTTATGGGTGACAAAGCCAAGCAATGGGCCTGGGTGGTCGTCATTCTTGCAGTTATCTTCATCATCACCTTCGTTTCCAACGGGGCAAACCTCACAGACGGGCTCGACGGGCTTGCGGCCGGAAGTTCTGCAATCATTGGTGCCACTCTGGGACTACTGGCTTACGTTTCGGGTAATGCCATAATGGCCGACTACCTCAATATCATGTACCTTCCAAGTACAGGTGAACTGGTTGTTTATATAGCCGCATTCATAGGCGCCCTGGTGGGTTTTCTGTGGTATAACTCCTACCCTGCACAGGTGTTCATGGGCGATACCGGAAGCCTGGCTATCGGGGGTATCATTGCCGTTTTCGCCATACTGATACGTAAAGAACTGCTGATACCCATTCTGTGTGGTGTGTTTGTGGCTGAAAGCTTCTCAGTGGTTTTACAGGTCAGCTGGTTTAAATATACACGGCTGCGCTTCGGTGAAGGACGCCGGATTCTTCGTATGTCACCGCTTCACCATCATTTTCAGAAACTGAATTATCCTGAACCAAAGATTGTTACCCGGTTCTGGATCATAGGAATATTGCTTGCCATTATTACCATTGTAACCCTTAAAATCCGATAAACATGGATCGAAGAATTGTAGTGCTAGGTGCCGGAGAAAGTGGAACAGGGGCAGCTGTTTTGGCTAAAAAACAGGGCTTTGATGTCTTTGTTTCCGATTTCGGAAAAATTAAGGATGTATACAAGGAAATCCTGTACAATTACGAAATTGAATGGGAAGAAGGTAAACATACCGAAAGACATATCCTGAATGCCCAGGAGGTGATCAAAAGCCCGGGAATATCTGAAAAATCGGATATCGTGCTTGCAGTCAGGAAAAAGGGAATTCATGTTATATCGGAAATTGAATTCGCCGGACGCTATACCCAGGCCAAAAAAATATGCATCACAGGCAGTAATGGTAAAACCACCACCACAACACTGATTCATCATATGCTGCGTAAAGCCGGTTTGAACGCCGGTTTGGCAGGAAACGTGGGCAAGAGCTTTGCCATGCAGGTGGCTACCGAAAATTATGAATACTACGTAATCGAGCTGAGTAGCTTTCAGCTCGACGGCATGTACGAATTCAAGGCAGACATTGCGATATTGCTCAACATCACATCGGATCACCTCGACCGGTACGACTATAACGTGCAAAATTACGTCGATTCCAAGCTCAGAATCAGCCGCAACCTGTCCGAAGAAGATTTCTTTGTTTATTGTTCCGACGATGAGATCACCATCAGGGAACTGGAACGGATTGTAACCAAAGCCAAGCAACTGGGATTCACCATCAAGGAAAACAAGCAACAGGGTGCTTACATTGAAGGAGACTCCATGAAAATTGAAGTGGATGATGATGTTTTTGAAATGTCGCTGGCCGAACTGGCACTCAAGGGAAAACACAATACCTACAATTCAATGGCAGCCGGTATAGCCGGTAGCGTGCTTAAAATAAGAAAACCAATCATCCGTGAAAGCCTCATGGATTTTGCCGGAGTGGAACACCGGCTTGAACACTTTATAAAAGTGCATGGCATTGAATTCATCAACGATTCAAAGGCCACCAATGTCAATTCCACCTGGTATGCCCTGGAAAGTATGACTACGCCTGTTGTATGGATTGCCGGCGGAACCGACAAGGGCAATGACTATTCGGAGCTGACCGACCTGGTGAAACAAAAGGTAAAAGCATTGGTTTGCCTGGGAGTGGACAATTCCAAATTGCACAAGGCATTCGATGGAATCATCCCTGAAATTGTGGATACCGATTCCATGAAAGACGCTGTTCAGGCAGCATACAGGCTTGGAAAAACAGATGATGTAGTGCTTCTGTCGCCCTGCTGCGCCAGTTTCGACCTGTTCGAGAATTACGAAGACCGCGGAAGGCAGTTTAAGAAGTACGTGAGGGAGCTTTGATAAAAGGGACAAGGGACGAGGGACGAGGGACAGGTGACGAGGGACAAGAAAGAATAAACAAATAACAATTAACAAATCAGCAAATCAGCAAATCAACAAATAAGAATGCTTGTAAGTTTAAAGAAATATTTCAAAGGTGACCCGGTCATTTGGATGGTGATCCTGCTGCTGTCGATCTTTTCGCTGCTGGCAGTTTACAGTTCCACCGGATCGCTGGCTTACAGGTACCAGGGCGGGAACACCAGTTACTATATACTTAAACACGCCACCATTTTGTTTATGGGATTGGTGATCACTTATGTTACACACCTCATACCCTATAAATACTTTTCACGGATTTCACAGCTATTACTATACATTGCCATACCCTTACTGCTGGTAACCCTTGTTTACGGGGTAAATATGAATGACGCATCAAGGTGGCTCACGCTGCCGGGTTTGAGCCTGACCTTTCAGACTTCAGACATCGCCAAACTGGCGATTATCATGTACACGGCCCGAATTCTTGCAAAGAAACAGGACAATATCAAGGATTTCAAAGATGCCTTCAGGCCCATAATTGTACCCCTGCTATTGGTTTGCGCCCTGATATTACCGGCTAACTTTTCCACAGCAGCACTTATTTTTGCCACAGCTTTCATCCTGATGTTCATTGGCCGGGTTCACCTGGGTTATCTTTTTGGACTGATAGGCATCATAGTAGTTGTATTGGGTATTGTTATTGGCATAGCGCTATCAAACAAATGGGAAGGTCGTTTTGATACATGGGAAAGCAGAATTCAAAGTTTTATTAACAGCGATAAGAGCGATGGAGATAACTACCAGGTTGACCAGGCTAAAATTGCCATTGTAAGAGGGGGATTGGTTAACCTGAGGCCGGGTAAAAGCATGCAGCGGAACTTTATACCACATCCTTACTCCGATTTTATATTTGCGATCATAATTGAGGAATATGGACTGGTTGGAGGAACCCTGGTGCTCATACTATACCTCTACCTGCTGTTCAGGGCTGCCGTGATGGTACGGAAAAGTTCAAGGACCTTTCCGGCCTTTCTGGCAATTGGCCTGGCTGTGATGATCACATTCCAGGCCATGATCAACATGGCGGTAGCAGTGAACCTGATTCCGGTAACCGGTCAGCCCCTGCCCATGATCAGCATGGGCGGATCTTCATTGCTGTTCACCTGTGTGGCACTTGGCATTATTCAAAGCGTGAGCAGGGGTATCAAAAATCAACAGGAAATGGCTGAAAAAATGGCTCCTGAACAAATTGCAGACAACGATGAACAGGAAATTCATAATTAGCGGAGGAGGCACAGGCGGGCACATATTCCC